>NZ_JBFABA010000039.1:0-56340 GCF_040640115.1 Micromonospora sp. NPDC023644
CGTCGGCCCCGTACAGGGTCTCAGGCTCTGCGGTCAACTGGTCGTACTCCCAGGTCTCGGAACCGGGGCGCCGTCCTCCGCTCCCCAGGGGGCGTCGTCGTCCGGCAGGTCGGCCTCGAGGGCCCGGACCGCCCCGGGCGGGTCGCCGGCCGGACGGCCCGCCTCCAGCACCCGGCGCAGGTCGGCGAGCAGGCCGAGCCGCTCGGCGGAGTTGTGGTCGGACTCGGCCGCGTAGATCGCCACGGTGTCGTTGCGGTGCTTGGCGTCGTACATCGCCACGTCGGCGTGGCGCATCAGGGTCGCGAAGTCCTCGCCGTGCTCGGGGAAGAGCGCGATGCCGATCGAGCCGCCCACGTCGAGCGGCAGCCCGTCCAGCGACACCGGCTCGGCCAGCGCGCGGACCACCCGGCCGGCGAGCTCACGGGCCTCGTCGACGTCGGCCAGGCCGGTCATCACGATGGCGAACTCGTCCCCGCCCAGCCGGGCGACCATGCCATCACCGACCACGCCGGTCAGCCGGGCGCTCACCTCGACCAGCAGCCGGTCCCCCACCGCGTGCCCGAGCGCGTCGTTGACGTTCTTGAACCGGTCGAGGTCGATCAGGAGCAGGGCCAGCCGGGCGTCGGGCTCGCCGCGGGCCGCCCGTTCGGCGTGCAGGTGCACCTGCTCGCCGACCTCGGCCAGCAGCGCCTTGCGGTTGGGCAGGCCGGTGAGCGGGTCCAGGGAGGCGAGCTGCTGCTGCTCGACGCTGAGCCGGGCCATCCGGTAGACGGCGAACAGCGGCACCAGCACCAGCGGGATCAGCGCCGCGCTGGCCCGCGCCGCCGCGACCAGCACCGGGGCGAGCAGCAGCAACGAGCCGGTGGAGAGCAGCTCGAAGCCCAGCCCCTGCCGCAGGCTGGGCCACCACCGGTCGCCGAAGCGCAGCCGGACGGCCGCGCTGACCAGCGCGTAGTTGACGGCGAACCAGGCCACCGTCGCGCCGCCCACCGCCAGCACGTCCGTCCCGCGCAGCCGGTCACCGTCGAAGATGGTCCCCGGCCCCAGCCAGGTGACCGCGTACGCGGCGCCCAGGGCCGCCGCGTACTGGGCGGCGTTGAAGGCGGTCCGCCACGGGGCGTGGCCCATCCGCCAGCCGGAGACGACGACGGCCACCGCCTGCACCAGGATCGCCGGGCCGAACCCCCAGCCGAGCAGGATGGCGAAGGTGAAGCAGGTGGACGGGAAGACGGCCGAGGTCTGCCGGCGTCCGGGCGGGACGAACGGGCGCGCGTCACAGCCGACGGCCAGGGCCGCCATCACCCAGAACGCCACCGGCAGTCGCGGCAGCTCGGCCGGGAGGTCGAGCAGCGGGCGTACGCAGAGCACCGCCGCCAGCGCGACCACCGACCAGACGAAGGCGAAGAACGGGCGTGCCCGGCCAGGCGGAACGGAGTTTCGCGAGTCTGCGGCCTCCATCACACCTCCCGAGGGCTCGGTCCACGGGGCGTGACCGGGTGGCACGCCGTGCCACCAATGAAACGCCCTCCGTGTCGCAATGCCCGGCACGACAGTCGCGAATCGGTCGTAGTCGTAATTAAGTTGGTATCTCGACCCGCCCCGCCGGGCCGGTGGCCGCTCCCGCCCCCGGCGTCACTCCTCGGTGCGGGCGACCTCCCGGGCGGCCTCCGGGCCCGCGTCGAGCAGCACCCGGAAGCCGTCCTCGTCGAGGATCGGCAGCTTGAGGCTGGCCGCCTTGTCGGCCTTCGAGCCGGGGTTCTCGCCCACCACGACGAAGGACGTCTTCTTGGAGACCGAGCCGCTCACCTTGCCGCCCCGGCTCTGGATCGCCTCGGACGCCTGGTCGCGGCTGAACCCCGGCAGCGTGCCGGTCACCACGACGGTGAGCCCCTCCAGGGGGCGCGGCCCCTCGTCTCCCGCCTCCTCGGCCATCCGTACGCCGGCCTCGCGCCACTTGCGGACCACCTCGCGGTGCCAGTCCACGGCGAACCACTCCCGGATGCTCGCGGCGATCGTCGGCCCGACGCCGTCGACCGAGGAGAGCTCCTCCTCGCTGGCCCGGTCGATCGCCTCGATGGAGCGGAAGTGCCGGGCGAGCGCCTGCGCGGCGGTGGGGCCGACGTGCCGGATGGACAGGCCCACCAGCACCCGCCACAGGTCGCGCTCCCTGGCCACGGCCAGGTTGTCGAGCAGCTTGGCGGCGTTGCTGCCGAGGGTGCCGTCCTTGTTGACGAAGAAGGGCGACCGGGCGAGCTGCTTCTCGTCCAACGAGAACAGGTCGCCCTCGTCGGTGATGACCTGGGCGTCGAGCAGCGCCGCCGCGCCCTTGTGGCCGAGCGCCTCGATGTCGAACACCTTGCGGCCGGCGAGGTGGAAGACCCGCTCCCGCAGCTGCCCGGGGCAGGTGCGGGAGTTGGGGCAGCGGATGTCGACGTCGCCCTCCTTGGCCGGCGCGAGCGGCGTGCCGCAGGCCGGGCAGGTGGTGGGCATGACGAACGGCCGGGCGTCGGCGGGGCGCAGGTCGACCACCGGGCCGAGCACCTCGGGGATCACGTCGCCGGCCTTGCGCAGCACCACGGTGTCGCCGATCAGGACACCCTTGCGTTCGACCTCCCGGGCGTTGTGCAGGGTGGCGTAGGCGACGGTGGAGCCGGCCACCTTGACCGGCTGGAGGACGGCCCGCGGCGTGACCCGGCCGGTGCGGCCGACCTCGACGTCGATGTCGAGCAGCTTCGTGTTCACTTCCTCCGGCGGATATTTGAAGGCGATCGCCCAGCGCGGGGCCCGGCTGGTCGAGCCGAGCCGCCCCTGGATGGAGACCGGGTCCACCTTGACCACCACGCCGTCGATCTCATGCTCGACGTCGTGCCGGTGCTCGGCGTAGTAAGCGATGTATTCCGCGACACCGGCCAGGTCGGGCACCACCCGCCAGCGGTCGCTGGTCGGCAGCCCCCACGCCTTCAGGGCCGCGTAGGACTCGGACTGCGTGACCGGCTGGAAGCCGCGGCGGGCCCCGATGCCGTGCACCACCAGCCGCAGCGGCCGGGACGCGGTGATCCGCGGGTCCTTCTGGCGCAGGCTGCCGGCGGCGGCGTTGCGCGGGTTGGCGAACGGGGGCTTGCCCTGCTCGACCAGCCCGGCGTTGAGGTCGGCGAAGGCGGCCACCGGGAAGTAGATCTCGCCGCGGACCTCGACGAACTCCGGCACGTCCCCGAACTCGGCCGACGTGGCGAGCTGGCTCGGCACGTCGGCGATGCTGCGCACGTTGGCGGTGACGTCCTCGCCGGTGCGGCCGTCGCCCCGGGTCGCCGCCCGGACCAGCCGCCCGCGCTCGTAGGTGAGGTTGATGGCGAGCCCGTCGACCTTCAGCTCGCAGAGGTAGGGCACCGGCCCGCCCGCGTCCCGCTCGACCCGCTCGGCCCAGGCCGCCAGCTCCTCGTCGGCGAAGGCGTTGTCGAGGGAGAGCATCCGCTCGGCGTGGGCGACCGGGGTGAAGTCGGTGGAGAAGGTGCCGCCGACGCGCTGGGTCGGCGACTCGGGGGTGCGCAGCGCCGGGAACTGCTCCTCCAGCGCCTCCAGGTCCCGCAGCAGCCGGTCGAACTCGGCGTCGGGGATGAGCGGCGCGTCCAGCACGTAGTAGCGGTACTGGTGATCCGTCAGCTCCTGGCTGAGCGTGGCGTGCCGTTCCCGGACGTCGGGGGTCGGTTCGGCGCCCGCCGCCGCCTCCTGTGCCGGAGTGACCTGCTGGGCAATGGCTTCCTCGGACACCGTGCGACCTCCCGTGATTCCGCTACCTCGGAACCGTATCGGGCCGGTGGGACAATCCGCCGGCCGCCCGCCGCGCCCGAGCGGCGACGGGGCCGCCGGCGTGCGAGGATCGCCGGACGGCGGGGCCGCGCGGGCAGGTCCGCCCCGCCGTCGAACCCGCGGCGTCCGCGCCGCGCCCACTGACCAGGCGGGGGTACGGATGCCGGATTGGCTGCTCTGGGCGGCGGGGATCGTGCTGGCCGTGGCCGCCGGCTGGGCGTGGGACGCCCGGCGGCGGGACGACCGCGACGCCGCCGGACGTCCGCCCCGGCGGCCGCGTGCCCGCCCCGGCCGCAGGACGCCGCCGGGCGGTCCCGGCCGGTCCACCGCGCCGCCCCGACCGCGTACCGCCGAGCGGGCTCCCGCCGGGGCGCCGCGTCCCGGCGACATCTGGTGGGCCGACGTCCCGTACGCCGACGGCACCGGCTCGAAGGTGCGGCCCTGCCTCGTGCTGCGGGCCGACAGCGGGGGCGCCGACGTCCTGAAGATCACCAGTCAGGACAAGAGCGCCCGGGACGACCACGTCCGCATCCCGACCCGGGAGTGGGATCCCGACGCCGGGCACGACAGCTTCGTCGACCTGGCCGAGCCGGTCCACGTCCCGCTCGCCGACTTCTCCCGCCGCGCCGGCGCCTGCGATCCCGCCCTGTGGCGCCGCATCCGCCGCCTCCCCCACCTGCCCGGCGCCTGACCGCACCCGTCAGGGCCGACCGCACCCGCGGGCCGACGGATTCCACCCGTCCGACCGGGCCGGACGGGTGCCGGCCTGGTCGGAGCGCGGGGTCAGTCCCAGGCCAGGGCGAGGGTGGTGAGCTGGTCGGCGTACTCGATGCGGGCGGCCCACGGGGCGGGCCAGGCCGCCATGCCCAGCGCGGCGCCGACGAAGGCGCCGGCCAGCGCGGCGATCGAGTCGGAGTCGCCGGCGGTCGTGGCGCCCCGGGCCAGTGCGGCCACCGGGTCGTCGGCGTGCCGGATCGCGCAGAACAGGGCCGTGGCCAACGCCTCCTCGGCGATCCACCCCTCGCCGGTGTGCCGGCACGGGTCGCCGCCGTCGTCCGGGCCGGCGAGAGCGGCGTCGAGGCGGCCCAGGACCGCGAGGCACTCGTCCCAGCCCCGGGCGATGAAGTCCTCCGGTGCGTCCACGCCGGGGCGCTGCCAGAGGTCGCCGAGCCAGTCCGCGCGGTAGACCCGCCGCTGGTCGCGGGCCCGGTCGACGAGCAGCAGGGGCAGCTCCGCCAGCGCCGCGCCGTCGCGCAGCAGCCGCACCGCGTACGCGGTCAGCTCGCTGGCCGCGAGGCCGGTCGGGTGGCCGTGGGTCAGCCCCGCCTGGAGTTGGGCCAGCCCGGCGAGGGTGTCCAGGTCGACGTCGACCAGGCCGACCGGGGTGACCCGCATGTTGGCCCCGCAGCCCTTCGAGCCGGCCACCGTCGCCTCCTGCCAGCGCATCCCGCGCTCGAGTTCGGCGCAGGCGCGCAGGCACGTCATGCCCGGCGCCCGGTTGTTCTCCGGGCTCGCCGCCCAGTCGAGGAAGCGCCGCCGCAGCAGCGGCTCGACCGCCTCCGGAGTCGGCGCCGGCGCGTCGTGCAGCGCCCAGCCGACCGCCAGCGCCATCTGGGTGTCGTCGGTCACCAGCGCCGGGTCGCCGGCGAGGTCGCGTGGGCCGGCCGGCCCGTAGCGGCGAACGATCTCGGCGACGGTCAGGAACTCGGTCGGCTTGCCCAGCGCGTCACCGTAGGCGAGGCCGAAGAGGGAGCCGGCGGCCCGCCGGAGCGGAGTGTCGATCATTCCCGCGATCATGCCGCCCGCAGGCAACCCGCACCACCCGGCGGCCTCGCCGGCCCCCGCTCGCGACCGCGCGGTGGCGAGCGGGGTGTCGGCCCGGGCCCCGGTGCGGGACGCGCCCGGCAGCGCCGCTCGACCGGCTCGACGGTTCGACGGCCGGACGGCTCGGCTCAGGCGGGGAAGACCAGGCAGAACGGGTGACCGGCCGGGTCGGCGTAGACCCGGAAGTCGTCGCCCTCGCCGGGCAGCCGCCGGGCGCCGAGCTCCAGCACCCGCTTCTCGGCCGCCGCCACGTCCGGCACCTGCACGTCCAGGTGGAACTGCTGGGGGCGCTCCGGGTCGGGCCACGCCGGCGGGCGCAGGTGGGGAGCGGCCTGGAAGGCGAGCCGGTGCCCCGAGCCGGCGATCACGACCCAGTCGTCGTCGCTGGCGTCGGCGTCGACGGGCAGGCCCAACAGCTCGGAGTAGAAACCGGCCAGGGCCCGCGGGTCGGGGCAGTCGATGACCACGGTGCGCAGTTGTCCGATCATGTCGGCCTTCCTGCCCCGCCCGTACGACGGGAAACCTCAGTCCTCGGCGAGCCGCCGTCCCGCGTCCCGGCAGGCGGCGAGCACCGCGCGCGCGTACGGCTCGGTGGCGTGGGCCAGCCCGCAGGCGGGGGTCACCACGACCTGCTCGGCGAGCTGCCGGCGGGGGAACCCGAGGCGGTCCCAGAGCTGGCGTACCCGGTCGGCGACCTGCGCCGAGGTCGGCGCGCGACCGGCGGCCGACGGCCCGGTGGGCGCGGCGCCGGCCAGCAGCCCGAGCCCGGCGTCGATCGCCTCGCCCAGCGGGTCCAGGTCGGTGACGAGGCCGAGGTCGAGCGCCACGCCGACGGCGCCGGTCGAGCGGATCAGCTCCAGCGGCACGTCCGGCGCGCAGCAGTGCACCACGGTCGGCACCCCGGCCGCCTCGACGACCGTGCGCAGCAGCGACGCGGCGTCGGCCGGCTCCACGGCCCGGTACGCGCCGAGCCCGCTCTCGGTGGGCACCCGCCCGGCGAGCACCGTCGGCAGGGACGGCTCGTCGAGCTGGAGCAGCACGGTGGCGCGCGGCAGCCGGCGGGCGACCGCCGCGACGTGCCCGCGCAGCCCCTCGGCGAGCGAGCCGGTGAGATCCCGGACCGCGCCGGGGTCGCGCAGCATCCGGCCGCCGATCGGCAGCTCCAGGGACGCGGCCAGGGTCAACGGCCCGCCGGCCTGGATCTTGACCGGCCCCGCGTACTCCTCGGCCTGCTCGGCGAGCTGGTCGAGGTCGCGTTCCATGAGGTCGCGGGCGCGGCGCAGTTCCCGTCCCGGGCGCGGCGCGATCCGCCAGCGGGCGGCGTACAGCTCCACCGGCAGCTCGACCAGCAGGCCGGCGGTCCTGCCGATCAGGTCGGCGCCGGGGCCCCGGGCCGGCAGCTCCGGCAGGTGGGGCAGGGCGGGAAGCTCACCGAGGACGATCCGCTGCGCCTCGGCGATGTCGGTGCCGGGAAGCGAACCGATGCCGGTCGCCGCGCCGGCTGGCCAGGGCCACACCTGATCTGTCACGGCCGAAGACTATCCGGTCCGCGGATCGGCGGATGAGTCGTCAGCCGGCGATGGTGGCGGAGCCGAGCACGACGTCGCCGGCCGGGTCCGGCCGGTACGCCACGATCGCCTGCCCGGCGGCGACCCCGCGGACGGGGCGGCGCAGCTCGGCGCGCAAGCCGTCGGCGGTCAGCTCGACCGTCGCCGGCACCACGTCCCCGTGCGCCCGCAGCTGCACCTCGCACTCCAGCGGCGCGTCGGGGCGCGGCCCGCCCGTCCAGACCGGACGCTCGGCGCGCACCCGGGAGACCTCCAGCGCCTCGGCCGGGCCCACCGTCACGGTGTTGGTCTTCGGCGTGATGGAGAGCACGTAGCGCGGCCGGCCGTCCGGCGCCGGGCGGTCCAGGTGCAGGCCGCGCCGCTGCCCGACCGTGTACGCGTACGCGCCGGTGTGGCTGCCCACCACGGCGCCGGTGGTGGCGTCCACCACCTCGCCGGGCGCCTCGCCGAGCCGCTCGGCGAGGAAGCCGCGGGTGTCCCCGTCGGCGATGAAGCAGATGTCGTGCGAGTCCGGCTTGTCGGCCACCGCCAGCCCCCGTCGGGCGGCCTCCTCGCGGACCTGCGCCTTCGTCGAGTCGCCGAGCGGGAAGATCGACCGGTCCAGCTGCGCGCGGGTGAGCACCGCCAGCACGTACGACTGGTCCTTGGGCAGGTCGACGCTGCGCCGCAGCAGGCCGTCCGCGCCGAGCCGGGCGTGGTGGCCGGTGACCACGGCGTCGAAGCCCAGGGCCACGGCCCGGTCCAGCACCGCCGCGAACTTGATCTTCTCGTTGCAGCGCAGGCAGGGGTTGGGCGTACGGCCGGCCGCGTACTCCGCGACGAAGTCGTCCACCACCTCGGAATGGAAGCGGTCGGCCATGTCCCAGACGTAGAACGGGATGCCGATGACGTCGGCGGCCCGCCGGGCGTCCCGGGAGTCCTCCAGCGTGCAGCAGCCGCGCGCCCCGGTGCGGTAGGTCTGCGGGTTGCGGGCCAGCGCCAGGTGCACGCCGGTCACGTCGTGCCCCGCCTCCACGGCCCGCGCCGCCGCGACCGCCGAGTCGACCCCGCCCGACATCGCCGCCAACACCCTCACCGGCCACTCCCTTCGCCCCACCGACCCTATCCCCACCCCCCGCACCCCCCGCTGACCCGGCCCCACCCCCTGCTGCCGCCGATCATGCAGTTGCGGTGGGGGACGAATGCCGCGCAGGGCCGAGATTCGGGCACCACGACTGCATGATCGCCGGACGGTTGGGGGCGGGGCGGGCAGCGGGGGTCGGGGCGGGGTGGGTCAGCGGGGGGTGCGGGGGGTGGCGGCGCGGCGGGCGCGCTCGACGGCGGCCGGGAGGGCGGCGATGAGGGCGTCGACGTCGGCGGAGGTGCTGGTGTGGCCGAGGGTGAAGCGCAGCGAGGAGCGGGCGCGGTCGTCGTCGGCGCCCATGGCGAGCAGCACGTGCGAGGGCTGGGCCACCCCGGCGGAGCAGGCGGAGCCCGTCGAGCAGGCGATGCCCTGGGCGTCCAGCAGGAGCAGCAGGGCGTCGCCCTCGCAGCCGGGGAAGGAGAAGTGCGCGTTGCCCGGCAGCCGGTCGGTCGGGTCGCCGTTGAAGACGACCTCGGGCACCGCGTGGCGGACCCGCTCGACCAGGTCGTCGCGGAGCGCGGCGATCCGGGCCGCGTACTCCTGCTGGCCCTTGACCGCCGCCTCCACGGCGACCGCGAAGGCCACGATGCCGGCGGTGTCGAGGGTGCCGGAGCGCACGTCGCGCTCCTGGCCGCCGCCGTGCAGCACCGGGGTGGCCGACACGTCGCGGGCGAGCAGCAGGGCGCCCACCCCGGTGGGCCCGCCGAGCTTGTGCCCGGTGACGGTCAGCGCGGCGACCCCGCCGACGGAGAAGTCGACCGGCACCTGCCCTATCGCCTGGATCGCGTCGGTGTGGAACGGCACCCCGTGCTCGGCGGCGACCGCGGCCAGCTCGGCGACCGGCTGCACGGTGCCGACCTCGTTGTTGGCCCACATCGCGGTCACCACCGCGACCCGGTCGCCGTGCGCGGCCAGCTCGTCGCGCAGCTCGTCGGGGCTGAGCCGGCCGGCCGCGTCGACGGAGAGCCAGCCCACGCCGGCGCCCTCGTGGTCGGCCAGCCAGTCCACCGCGTCGAGCACCGCGTGGTGCTCGACCGCGCTGGAGACCACCCGGTCCCGCCGGGGGTCGGCGGAGCGGCGGGCCCAGAAGATGCCCTTCACCGCGAGGTTGTCGCTCTCGGTCCCGCCGCCGGTGAAGACGACCTCGGAGGGCCGGGCGCCCAGCGCGGCGGCCACCCGTTCCCGGGACTCCTCCACCCGCCGGCGGGCACGGCGGCCCGCCGCGTGCAGTGAGGACGCGTTGCCGACCTCGCGGGCGGTGGCGACGTACGCCTCCAGTGCCTCGTCGAGCATCGGAGTGGTCGCCGCGTGATCCAGGTAAGCCATCACGGTCCAGCCTACGACCGGCGCCCGACCCGCCGGAGGCCGGAGTACGCCGTGCGGGGCTCGGGGTGCGGTCAGGCCGGCACGGCGGTGACCACGATGTTGTCGCGGTACCGGCGCGCCTCGGCGTCGAACGGCCCGCCGCAGGTGATCAGGGTCAGCCGGGGCCTGCCATCCCGGGCGAAGTAGCGGTCCAGCGGGATCTTCGTCTTCCGGTACTCCTCCCGGGCGACGACCCGGTACTCCCTGCGGACGCCGTCGCCGCCGGTGGCGGTGAGGGTGTCGCCGCGGTCCAGCTCGCGGAGCCGGAAGAAGGCCCCCTCGCCCTGGGTGGCGCTGTCCACGTGGCCGGCGACGACCACCGACCCGGCCCGCGCCTCCAGCCCGGGGCCGTGGCGGTACCAGCCGATCCGGTCCACGCTGGGCGGCACCGCGAACTCGCCGGTCGCGCGGTCGATGCCCACCGCGTCGACCGTGGCGGTCACGCCGATGGCCGGGATGACCAGCCGTACGGGCGGGACGGTCCGCGTACCTGCGGGCAGCTCGCCCCGGGTCACCGGCACAGACGGGCCGGCGGCCGGCGGTGCCGGGGCGGTGCCCGCCAGGTCGGCGGCCTCCGCGGCGCCGACGTCCCCGGCCGGCCGGGAGCCGCAGGCGACCACGGTGGCGACGGTGAGCGCGGCGACGCCGGCGGCCATCGCCGCCAGCGCCCCGCGGTGGCGCACCGTCACCTGCGGGCCGTCCGGGCCGTGGCCACCCGCACCCCGCCGCCGACCAGGAGCAGCGCGCCGGCGCCGGTCAGCACGTACCACCAGGTGTCCACGCCGGTCCCGGCCCGGCCGCCGTCGCCGCTGGGCACCCCGGCCGGGGCCGAGTGCAGGCCGGTGATGGTCTGCGCCACGACGCCGAGGTTCTTCGCCTCGGCCGAACCGATGGCGTAGACGATCGTCGCGGTGCCCTCCTTGAGGTCGAGGTCCGCCGGCCCGATCGCCACGGTGTCGGTGCCGGCGAGCACCACGTCCGCCTTGACGGCGCCCGCGTCGACGTCGCCCTTGGCCTCGTTCGGGTTGGTGAGGTCCTCGAAGACCGGGGTGCCGCCGGCGCGCACGTCCACCGCCGGGGCGGCGGCGGTGTGCCGGACGATCAGCCGGGCCTTGCCGGCGTCGACCTTGCCGGTGTCGTTGACGAACGGCGTGATCTTCGGCTTGCCGGCGGCGTCGAGGTGGGCGGCGAGGCTGATGTTCGCCCCGCCCGGCACCGCGGCGTCGTCGACGCTGAGGATGGCCTGGGCGATCGGCTCGCCGGGCTTGGTGAGGGCGATGTCGTACGCGCCCTCCGCCAGGTCCAGCGGGCCGGCCACGTCGCCGGGCTTGAAGTTGTCCAGCGTCTTCTTGCCGTTGACGTACACGTCGACCGGGGTGTCCGGGATGCCGTGCACGACGGAGACCTTGGCCGAGGCGGCGTACGCGGGGGTGGCGGTGAGGGCGCCGGCTCCGGCGAACGTCAGCGCGGCGACCGCGCCCCCCGCGGCGACCCGACGGAAGTACGAGAGCTGCATGTCTGCCTCCTGGTGGTTGGTGCTGATTCGTCAGGCCTGGTGTGCAAATCGAGTTACGCCCGGCCCACCGCCGCCGGATGCGGCCGGGAGCAACTTCTTTTCGTCCGTCGAAGCCGCATCCGTCCGCCGCCCGCGGAGCGAAGAGCTGCTGAGACAAGACCGACCGGAGAGGTGGGGCGATGGCTGTGGGAGCTACAGTCGGGCATGCCCCCTGGAAGGCGAGCCGCCCTGTGACAGCGGCACGGCAGGAGCCGGACCCACCCGAGGACGACCTGGCCGCCCGCTTCCGCGGCGGCGACGAGTCGGCGCTGCGGGAGGCGTACGACCGGTACGGCCGGGCGGTCCTGCACCTGGCCGCCAGCACGTTGGCCAACCGCAGCGACGCGGAGGACGTGACCCAGACCACCTTCGTCGCCGCCTGGCTGGGGCGCGACACCTTCGACCCGGCCAAGGGCTCGCTGGTCGGCTGGCTGCTCGGCATCGGCCGACGCAAGGTGATCGACCGGCTGCGGGCCTCCGCCCGGGAGACCCGGGTGGTCGAGACGGTCCGGCAGTTGCCGGAGGCGGCGCGCACGGCCCCGGGTCCCGACACGGTGGTCGACCGGCTGGTGGTCGCCGACGAGCTGGCCCGGCTCCCCGACGACCAGCGGCGCATGCTGGAGTTGGCGTTCTTCGACGACCTGACCCACCAGCAGATAGCGACGGTGACCGGGGTGCCGCTCGGCACGGTCAAGAGCCACATCCGGCGCGGCATGGCGAGCTTGAAACGCAGATGGGAGGTGGACGGTGCCACACCTGGAGCACGACCGGCTGATCTTCCTGGCGCTCGGTGAGACCGAGGCGGACGCCGGAGAGAGCACCCACCTCGACACCTGCGCGCACTGCCGGACCGAGATGGACGCCCTCCGGCACGTGGCCGGCCTCGGCGCCGGCGCCCAGGGCCTGCACGCCCTGCCCGACCCGCCGGAGCACGTCTGGCAGGGCATCGTCGCGGAGATCCGGGCGGCGGAGGCCCTCCCGGCGCTGCCCGGGCCGCGCGCCGAGCGCGCCCTCGACGAGCGCCCCTCCGACGGGCAGCCGTCGGAGGGGCCGGGCAACGCAGACGGCGTGGGCGGAGTGGTCCTCGCGCCGCCGCGCGGTCGCTGGTCGCGCTGGGCGGTGACCGCCGCCACCGCGGCGGCCGCCGCCGTGCTCGGCGTCGTCGGCACCGTCGCCGTGCTCGACGCGACCGAGCCGACGCCGGAGCCCGCCCCGCAGCGGGTGGTGCTGGCCAGCGCGCCGCTCAAGGCGTACGGCGCGACGCCGCCGGACGCCAACGGCGAGGCCCGGGTGTTCGACAACGGCAGACTGCACCTGCACGTGGCGAATCTCCCGGACGTCCCGGGGTACTACGAGGTCTGGCTCATCAACCCGCAGAACATGAAGATGTTCTCGGTCGGCGTGCTCGGCGACGCGGCGGACGAGCTGCTGCCGTTGCCACCGAACGTCGACCTTGAGGCATACTCGGTTGTCGACGTCTCCGCCGAGGCGTACGACAACAACACCGCCCACTCCGGCAAGAGCCTGTTGAGGGGCACCCTGACGGGCTGATCGGCGGGCCGGCTCAGCTCCCCGGCCCGCCGATCAGCTCCCATCGCCGCCCCGCGCAGCTCCCATCGCCGCCCCGCCCGCCGGCTCCCGCCGCTCAGCCGAGCCGGCGGCCGAACCGGCCGAACCGCTTGTCGAGCGCGACGATGGCGGAGACCACGACGGCGATGCCCAGGATCCGCAGCCACGCCTGCCCGTCGATGGGTGCCGTGCGGAACAGGTCGTTCATCACCGGCAGGTAGGTCAGGGCGAGCTGGCCGAGGGCCTGCACCAGCACCCCGACGATCAGCCAGCGGTTGCTGAACAGGCCCAGCCGCCACGGGGAGCGGGTCAGCGAGCGGCAGCTGAACAGGTAGAACGCCATCACGGTGACGAAGAGGTTCACCGCGGCGGTCCGCGCCTGCGCCAGGTCGGCCCCGCCGGAGCGTTCCCACTCGAACAGCCACCAGGCGCCCACCACCAGCAGCGCGGAGACCAGCAGGACCCGGACCACCAGCGCGACGGTCAGCAGGGGCTGGCCGGGGTCGCGGGGCGGCCGGTCCATGATCCCGGGCTCCCTCGGCTCGAAGGCGAGCGTCAGGCCGAGGAACACCGCCGTGGTCATGTTGATCCAGAGGATCTGGCTCGGCAGGATCGGCAGCGCCGAGCCGAGCACGATCGCGACGAGGATGACCAGTCCCTCCGCCGCGTTGGTGGGCAGCGTCCAGGTGATGAACTTGGTCAGGTTGGCGAAGACGCCCCGCCCCTCCGCGACGGCCGTCTCGATGGTGGCGAAGTCGTCGTCGGTGAGCACGACGTCGGCGGCCTCCTTGGCCACCTCGGTGCCGCTGCGCCCCATGGCCACCCCGATGTTGGCCTGGCGCAGGGCCGGGGCGTCGTTGACCCCGTCACCGGTCATCGCGACCACCTGGCCATCGGCCTGCAACGCCTCCACCAGCCGCAGCTTCTGCTCGGGCGAGACCCGGGCGAAGACCGACGCCCGCCGTACCGCCGCGGGCAGTTCCCCGGCGGGCAGCGCCGCCAGGTCGGCGCCGGTCAGCACGTCGCCCGGGCCGGGCTCGGTACGCAGCAGCCCGAGCCGGCGCGCGATGGCGCTGGCGGTGGCCAGGTGGTCCCCCGTGATCATCTTCACCTCGATGCCCGCGCGGTGGCAGGACCGCACGGCCGCCGCGGCGGCGGCCCGGGGCGGGTCGAGCATCGCGTGCAGCCCGGTGAAGACCAGGCTGCCGGCCAGGTCCTCCTCCACGAGCCCGTCCGCCGGGCCGACGGGCCGCATCGCGGTGGCGAGCACCCGCAGCCCCTCGGCGGCCAGCTCGTGGGCGGCGGCCAGCACGACCGGGGCGTCGAGCGGTCCCGTCGCGCCGTCGGGGCGCGCCGCCGAGCCGGACCACTCGACCACCCGCTCCACCGCCCCCTTGACGAGCACGATCCGCCCGCCGTCGGGACGGTCGTGCAGGGTCGCCATGAACTGCCGCTCCGAGGTGAACGGGACGGCGGCCACCCGGGGCAGCTCGGCGGCGACCTCGTGCGCGTGCAGCCCCACCTTGGCGCCCGCCACCAGCATCGCCCCCTCGGTGGGGTCCCCCAGCACGACCCACCGGCCGTCCTGCTCGTCCAGCCGGGCGTCGTTGCAGGCCACGCCGGCCAGCAGCGACCAGCGCAGCGCGCCCTCCCCGGTCGGGGCCGGACCGCCCCCGGGGTCGCGGATCTCGCCGGTCGGGGCGTAGCCCGTCCCGCCGACGTCGTAGCGGCCCTGCGGCGTCCAGAGGACCTGAACGGTCATCTGGTTCTCGGTGAGGGTGCCGGTCTTGTCGGTGCAGATCACCGTGGTGCTGCCCAGCGTCTCCACCGCCGGCAGCCGCCGGATCACCGCCCGGCGCCGGGCCATCCGGGACACGCCGATCGCCAGGGTGATCGTCACGGCGGCGGGCAGCCCCTCCGGGATCGCGCCGACGGCCAGCGCCACGGCGGCGGTGAACGTCTCCCCCGCGTCCTGCCCCCGCACCACGCCGACGCCGAAGGTCACTGCGGCGAGCAGCAGGATCGCCACGGTGAGCAGCCGGCTGAACCGGGCGAGCTTCACCGTCAGCGGCGTGTCCAGCACCCGCGCCCCGCCGACCAGGCGGTGGATCCGGCCCAGTTCCGTCTCCGCCCCGGTGGCCACCGCGACGCCGACCGCCGTGCCGCCGGTGAGCAGGGTGCCGGAGTAGAGCAGGTTGCGGCGGTCGGCCACCGGCGTCTCGACCGGCACCACCAGCTCGTCCTTGCGTACGGGCAGCGACTCGCCGGTCAGCGCCGACTCGTCGGCCCGCAGCTCGGCGGCGCGGACCAGCCGCAGGTCGGCGGGCACCTTCTCCCCCGCCTCCACCAGCACCAGGTCCCCGGGGACCACGACGTCGGACGGCACGTGGCGCTGCCGGCCGCCGCGCAGCACCCGGGCCTGCGTACGCACCATGGCCCGCAGCGCGTCGAGGGCCGCCTCGGCACGGGACTCCTGGAGGAAGCCGACGACGGCGTTGACGAGCACCACCCCGAAGATCACCGCCGAGTCGACGTACTCGGCGAGCACCAGGGTGACCACGCCGGCGGCGACCAGCACATAGATCAGCGGGTTGTGGAACTGCCGCAGCAGGCGGCGCAGGGCTCCGCCCTCGGCCGCGGTGGGCAGCACGTTGGGCCCGTACCGCTGGAGCCGGGCCGCCGCCTCCTCGTCGGTCAGCCCGTGCTCGGTGTCGGTCCCGAGCAACAGCACGACCTCGTGCACGGCGAGCGCGTGGTGATCGCCCTCGGGCGTCCTGGCCGGCATCGGCACACTCCTGTTCCGCACGGGGGCGGGCGCACCCGGTCACCCGGGGAGAGCGTCTCCATCGTCGCAGGCCGGCAGGGGGGCCGTGGGTCGTTCGGGCCGCGACCGGAGAACCGGCGGGGGCCGGGAACCGCCGAGGCGGCGAGGGCCGGGAACCGCTGAGGCGGCGAGGGCCGGGAACTCCGGAAACGGCGAGGGCCGGGAACCGCGTCGCGGTTCCCGGCCCTCGCTCGGACGGGCGTCAGCTCACTTGCGCTTGCGGATCTCGTCCGCGGCCTGCGGGACGATCTTGAACAGGTCGCCCACCACGCCGAAGTCGGCCAGCTCGAAGATCGGCGCCTCGCCGTCCTTGTTGACCGCGACGATGGTCTTCGAGGTCTGCATGCCGGCCCGGTGCTGGATGGCGCCGGAGATGCCGAGGGCGACGTAGAGCTGCGGGGAGACCGTCTTGCCGGTCTGTCCCACCTGGAACTGGTGCGGGTAGTAGCCGGAGTCGACGGCCGCGCGGGACGCGCCCACGGCGCCGCCGAGCAGGTCGGCCAGCTCCTCGACCAGCTTGAAGTTGTCGGCGTTGCCGACGCCGCGACCGCCGGAGACGACCACGCCGGCCTCGGTGAGCTCCGGGCGGGAGCCCTTCTGCTCGGCGACCCGGTCGACGACCCGGGCCAGCTTGTCGGTGTCGGTGACCGCGACGGTGAGCTGCTCGACGGCCGGGGTGGCCGCCGCCGGGGTCGGGTTGACCGAGTTCGGCCGGAGGGTGACCAGCGGCAGGCCGCGGGTGACCTTGGACTTGACGATCGTGGAGCCGGCGAAGGCCACCTGGGTGGCGGTGCCGTCGGCGGCCAGGCCGACCACGTCGGTCAGGATGCCGTTGTCCAGCTTGACGGCCAGCCGGGCGGCGATCTCCTTGCCCTCCTGGGACGAGGCCAGCAGCACGGCGGCCGGCTGCACCCGCGAGACCAGTTCGGCCACGACGGTCGCCTTGGGCGCCACCAGGTAGCCGTCGATCTCCTCGCTCTCGGCCGCGTAGATCTTCTCCGCGCCGTACTCGCCCAGCTTGGCGCTCAACGCCTCGGCGGCGCCGGGGCCACCGAGCACGACCGCGCTCGGGGTGCCCAGCTCGCGGGCGAGGGTGAGCATCTCCAGGGTGACCTTCTTGACGCCGAATTCCCGGGTGGCTTCGACGACGACGAGAACCTCAGACATGTCCAGACCTCTCACACGAACTTCTCGGTGGCGAGGAACTCGACCAGCTTGACGCCGCCGTCGCCCTCGTCGGTGATCTTCGCGCCGCCGGAGCGCGGCGGACGCTTGGTGTGCTCCAGCACGGCGCTGGTCGCGCCCTCGAAGCCCACCTCGGCCGGGGCGACACCGAGGTCACCCAGGGAGAACGTCTGCACCGGCTTCTTCTTGGCGGCCATGATGCCCTTGAAGGACGGGTAGCGCGGCTCGTTGATGGTGTCCCAGACGGAGACCACGGCGGGGGTCGAGGCGGTGACCACCTCGTAGCCCTCCTCGGTCTGCCGCTCGACGGTCAGGGTCGCGCCGTCGACGGTGAGCTTGCGGGCGCCGGTCAGCGCCGCGATGCCCAGCCGCTCGGCGATCATGTGCGGCATGACCTGCACCCGGCCGTCGGTCGACTCGCTGCCGCAGAGCACCAGGTCGGCGTTCAGCTGGCCGAGCGCGGCGGCGAGCACCTTCGAGGTGGCGACGGCGCAGGAGCCGTGCAGGGCGTCGTCCACGACGTGCACGGCCTTGTCCGGGCCCATGGAGAGCGCCTTGCGGATCGACTCGGTCGCCCGGTCCGGACCCATGGTCAGGACGGTCACCTCGCCGCCGTGCGCCTCCTTGATCTTCAACGCCTCCTCGATGGCGTACTCGTCCATCTCGTTGATGACGTTGTTCGCCGAACCGCGGTCGACGGTGTTGTCGTCAGTGCGCAGGTTGCGGTCCGCGCCCGAATCGGGCACCTGCTTGACGAGTACGACGATGTTCATCGCGCTTCGACGACCCTCCTGTTGGTGTTGCGATCGCTCGCCCGGTCTGGGGCGCAGCCTCGCGCGTCCGTTGACGCCGGTCAACCGCGCGGTGCTGTGCAGTTGCCCACGGCGCAATGTTACCTGCCAGTAGCATTCGCCTCCGGCGACCTCAGGGTGACACAGCTCACCGAGAGCCCCGCAGGCGGGTAATCTGACGAATCGGGAGGTGTCACGAAATGTCAGAAAACCCCAGTAGCGGCCATCCCGACGTCCCGCGGCACCTCTGTCGCCGGACGCGACCCGAGGCGTACCGGTGCGCCTGCGGCCGGCTCCGCGACCGGTGCGTCCGGGCCACCGTCCGGGCGCTCTGGTCGCCGGCCCGGCGGGCCCACGGCGAGACCGCCCGTCCCGACGCGCCCCGCGCCGTCGCGCCCGAGGGCGGCCACCGGCACCGGGCCGCCGGCACGGCTCACGCCGGCTGATCCAGCGCGCCCCTGATCCGCTCGATGACCGCCGCCTCGGCCGGGGCCACCCCCCGGTGCGCGCCGGCCACCCGCTCGGCCGCGGAGAGCACCACCTCGCGGTAGCCCGCCACGTCCCGGGGCGACTTCTCGCGCAGGATCCGCATGGAGCGGCCCAGCGCCGGCAGCACCACCGACTCGATCTCCAGCGCCGAGTCCCGGGGCAGCTTCGGCAGCGGGCCGCTGGTCAGCGCCTCCTTCACCACCCCGCTGCTGTCGGCCATCGCACCGGAGGCGGCGAAGCTCTCCCGGAACAGCGCGAGCATCCCCGGGTCGGCGTTGGCCACCAGGAACACCGCCCCGAACGCGCCCGTCTTGAGGGTCAACCGTTCCTCGGCCGTCAACCGCTGCTCCATGATCACGGAGTGTAGACGTAGGCGGTGGCCGTGGTGACCGCTACGAGCCCCAGCCGCTCCAGGATCGGCCGGCTGTCCGGCGAGCAGTCCACCTGGAGCAGCGTCCTGCCGCGCTGCTGGGCCAGGCGCGCCCGGTACGCGACCAGCGCCCGGTAGACGCCACGCCGCCGCCACCGGGGCAGGGTCGAGCCGCCCCAGAGGGTGGCGAAGCTGCTGTTCGCCTGGTAGCGCACCCAGCCCGCGCTCACCACCTCGTCGCCCGCCTCGGCCACCACCACGGTGATCGACTGCGGGTCGGCCTCGATCTCCTTCGCCAGGCCGGTCGCCAGGTGGCCGCGGTCGTCGTGCCAGACCGCCTCCTCCATCGCGGCGATCCGCCCCAGGTCCTCCCGGGCGCTGACCTCGCGCAGGCGTACCCCCTCGGGCAGGACGGGGACGGCGGCGGCCAGCGCCGCGACCGGACCGACCACGACGGTCTCCTCGTCCTCCGCGACGAACCCGGCGGCCCGCAGCCGGTCGGGCAGGTCGGCCGGCTGGTCGTGGCCGTTGAGCTTCCACTCCACCGCCTCGCCGCGCCGGCGGAAGAACTCCACCTGCCGGGCGATCAACGCGTCCAGCTCGGCGCCGGCGAGCCCGTCCAGCGTGCGGTACGTGAGGAAGCCGCGCCGGTCGAGGCCGAGGACGCGGACCAGCGGGCCGTCCCGTTCCACGGTGACCCCGGCCGGCAACGGGTCCGGGATCTCCGGGCGGACCTGGGCGTCGTAGGCGTCCCGCAGCGTGCGGGCGTCAAGATCGGTCATCACCTCAGGCTACGGCCGGAAGGAAGCGGATAATCGGCGGCATGTGGCAGGTGATCAGGCGGTGGTTCGACCCGCGGGAGCTGCGCGCGGTCGGCAGCACCCCCGACTACCGCTTCTCGCTGGCCAACGAGCGGACCTTCCTGGCCTGGCTGCGTACCGGGCTGGCGCTGGTCGCCGGCGGGCTGGCCGCCGCGCAGTTCCTGCCGCCGCTGCCGCTGGCGCACCTGCGCGAGGTGATCGCCGTCGCGCTGCTGCTGCTCGGCGGCACGGTCGCCGTGCGGGCGGTCGACCACTGGGCGCGTACCGAGCGGGCCATCCGGCTCGGCGAGGAGCTGCCCGCCTCCCGTTTCCCGGCGGTGCTCGCCCTCGCCGTCGGCCTCGGCGCGCTGCTGCTGGTGGTGGCGGTGCTGGCCCGGGCGGTCGGCGGCGCGTGAGCCACGGGGCGGAGCCGCCACGGCGGGAACGGCCGGCGCGCGACCCCGGGCTGCAACCCGAGCGGACCCGGCTGGCCTGGCGGCGGACGGCGCTGGCGCTCACCGTGATCATGGTGTTGACCGTGCGGCTCGCGCTCACCGGCCCGCCGGCCGGCGGGCCGCTCGGCGCGCTGGTCGCCGGGGCCGCCGTGCTGGGCTGGGGCGCGGCGCTGGCGGTCTGCTGGCGGCGGGCCACCGGCGTCCGCCCGAGCCCCGGCTACGGGCGGTCGCTGCCCCTGGTCGCCCTCGCCACCGCCGGCTTCGCGCTGCTCGGCACCCTCCTGGCGGCGCGCGGACTGGGTTGACGGGAGCCGGTGCGCCATGATTGACCCATGGCCCGGCTCTACGTCCTCCTCTTCGTGGTGCAGATCGTGCTAGCCGTCTGCGCGCTGATCAGCTGCCTCTCCGCCGAGGAGGGCGAGATCAGGGCCCTGCCCCGGATCGCCTGGGTGCTGATCATCCTGTTCTTTCCGCTGCTCGGCTCCCTCGCCTGGTTCGCCGCGGGGCGCGAGCGCGTCCCCGGGCGAACCACGGGCCAGACGCCAAAGGAGCGGATCCTGCCGTCCCGGGGGCGGCCCCGCCCGGTCGCCCCCGACGACGACCCCGAGTTCCTCCGCTCGCTCGGCGAGCGCTCCCACCGCGAGGACCAGGAGCTGTTCCGTCGCTGGGAGGAGGACCTGCGCCGCCGCGAGGACGACATGCGGCGGCGCGACGGCGAGCCACCGCGCGAGGAGGACCGCCCCGAGGGGTCCACGCCGGGCGCCTGAGTCCGCCGCCGTCGCCGGCCTCCCGGCGACGGCGGCGGGTCCGGCTCAGGCCAGGTTCGACGAGCGGGGGTACGCGTCGGCCGGGTCGGTGAGCACGTTGACCAGGTACGGCACGCGGGCGTCGAACGCCCGCCGCAGGGCCGGCCCGAGGTCGCCGGCCTTCGCCACCGTCTCGCCGGCCCCGCCGAGGGCGCTCACCACGTGGTCGTAGCGCAGCTCCGGCTGGAGGTCGGCGGCGACGTCGTAGCCGTACATGGCGCGCATGGGGTGCTTCTCCAGGCCCCAGATGCCGTTGTTGCCGACCACGATCACCACCGGCAGCTTCTGCCGGGCGAGGGACTCGACGTCCATCAGCGAGAAGCCGGCCGCGCCGTCGCCCATGAGGACGCAGATCTGCCGGTCGGGGTGGCTGACCCGGGCGCCCATCGCGTAGCCCATGCCGGTGCCGAGGCAGCCGTACGGGCCGGGGTCGAGCCAGGTGCCGGGCTGCGCGGGCTCCAGGTAGCGGCCGGCGTACGAGACGAAGTCGCCGCCGTCGCCGATGGTGATGGCGTCGCGGGCCAGGACCTTGCGCAGCTCGCCGTAGACCCGGGCGGGCCGGATCGGGTCCGTCTCGGCGGACATCTCCTCGGCGTCGCGCGCCTTCGCGGCGTCCTCGGCGGTACGCAGGTCGGCGATCCAGTCGGCGTGGTCGGCCCGGTCGCCGCGGTGGTCGGCCAGCGCGGTGAGGATCAGCCGGAGGTCCCCGGCGGGGGCGGCGGCCGGCTGGACGTGCCCGGCCCGCTGGCTGGGCGCGTCGACGATGTGCACCACCGTGGCGTCGCCGAAGTCGCCGAAGCTGAGCCGGAAGTCGAGCGGGGTGCCGATCACCACGACCACGTCGGCGCCCTTCAGCGCCACGCGACGGGCCTTGGCGAAGGCGAGCGGGTGCTCCGGCGGCAGCGCGCCCCGGCCCATCCCGTTGGTGAAGACCGGCACCTCGAGCGCCTCGGCGGCCGCCCGCAGTGCGTCGACCGCGTCGCCGGCGTAGACGTCGGAGCCGGCGATGATCACCGGACGGCGGGCGGCGGCGATCAGGCCGGCCGCCTTCGTCACCTCGTCGGGGTCGGGTTCGACCGGCGCGATGCCCGGCAGCACGGGCAGCTCGGCGTCGGCGACCGAGAAGACCGCCTCCAGGGGGAAGTCGAGGAAGACCGGGCCCCGGTGCGGGGTGAGCGCGGTGGTCAGCGCCGCGGTCACCGCGCGCGGGATGTCGTCGGGGCTGAACACCGTCTCGGCGTGCTTGGTGACCGGGGCGACCAGGGGCAGGTGGTCCATCTCCTGGAGGCTGCCCGAGCCCCAGCGGAACTGCGGGGCCCGGCCGCCCAGCACCAGCACCGGCGAGGCGTTGAAGTACGCGCTGGTCAGCCCGGAGACGCCGTTGGTGACGCCGGGGCCGGCGGTGAGCACGGCGAGGCCGGGGCGGCGCTGGAGCTTGGCCACCGCCTCGGCGGCGAAGACCGCCGACTGCTCGTGCCGCACGTCGTAGATGGGGAAGCCGGTCTTGTGCGCGGCGTCGTAGAGCGGGAAGACGTGCCCGCCGGAGAGGGTGAACATCTCCCGCACCCCGTACGCGCGCAGCGCCGCGAGCGCGAGCTCCCCGCCGTGACCTTCGATCCGCTCCGTCATCGCCGCTTTCCCTTCGTCCAACATGGCCGGAGTCACACGCTACTCACCGGTAGGCGGAATGTGAACAGTTCTCGACTCGGCGCGCCTGAGGGCCGGCGGGGCGGCCCGCCGGCCCGGGCCGCTCAGCGGCCGGTGAAGTCCGGCTTGCGCTTCGCCACGAACGCCGCCATGCCCTCGCGCCGGTCGTCGGTGGCGAACAGCGCCGCGAACAGCTGGCTCTCCCAGGCCAGGCCGGAGTTCAGGTCCATGTCCAGGCCACCGTCGACGGCCAGCTTGGCGGCGCGCAGGGCCTGCACCGGGCCGGTCAGGTACGGGCGGACCAGCTCGACCGCGGTGTCGTAGACCTCGGCCGCCGGGGCGACCCGGTCGGCCAGGCCGATCCGCAGGGCTTCCTGGGCGTCGACCATCCGGCCGGACATGATCAGGTCCTTGGCGCGGGCCGGGCCGACCAGGCGGGCCAGCCGCTGGGTGCCGCCCGCGCCGGGGATGATGCCGAGCTTGATCTCCGGCTGCCCGAGCTTGGCGTCCTCGGCCACCACCCGCCAGTCGCACGCCAGCGCCAGCTCGCAGCCGCCGCCGAGGGCGTAGCCGGTGATCGCGGCGACGACCGGCTTCGGGATCCGGGCGATCGCGCCGAGGGCACTGGACAGGTCGGCCGCCCGGTCCGCCATGTCCACGTAGGACATGTCGGCCATCTCCTTGATGTCCGCGCCGGCCGCGAAGACCTTCTCCCCGCCGTACACGATGACGGCGCGGACGCCCGGGTCGGCGGTGGCCGCCGCGGCGGCGGCGCGCAACTCCTCCTGCACCTGGGTGTTCAGGGCGTTCATCGGCGGCCGCTCCAGCCGGATGGTGCCGATGCCGTCCTTGGTCTCCAACCGCACGAACTCGCCCACGCTGGCCCTCACTTCCTCGTCGAAGTCGCGTGCCAACCTTACGGCCCGGATCGTTGGGGTAAGTAGTGTGGTGTCAGGCCCGCCACCGGGAGTACCGCCATGATCACGTACTACGACGACAGGTCCGTGCAGGTCACCTCGACAGCCGTCCGCGTGGACGGCCGAACCTTCCGGCTGGCCGACATCAGCATGGTCTGGCACCAACGTGGCAGCCGGTCCTGGCGGGTGCTCGCGGGACGCGGCGCGATCGGCGCGGCGCTCGCCGGCCCTCTGGTCGCCGCCGCCCTCGGCATCGCGCTCGCGCTCTGGCTGGACCGTTCCCTCACCGTCACCATCGCCATCGTCGGCGCCTCGGTGCTGGTCGGGCTCGCGGTCGGCCCGGTCGCCGACTTCCTCTTCGAGCACCTCGACCGCTCGTACGCCCGGGGCAGCCGGCAGCTGGAGATCTGGGCCCGCTGGCGTGGCCAGCCGGTGCGGCTGCTGTGCACCGGCGACGCGCTGCGCTTCGGCCAGATCTACCGGGCGGTGCAGCGGGCCGTCGAGGCGGGGCAGCCGGTGTCGCCCCGCCGCCGCTAGAACTCGATCGGCTCGTCGGGCAGCATGCCCAGGCCACGCAGCAGGCCGAACAGGTCCTGCTCGCCCCAGAACTGCACGATCCGGCCGCCGGCCAGCCGGTACATCTTGCACGCGCTCTGCACCGCCGTCGCGCCGGTGGCGTCCCGCCGGTAGGTCTGCGCCAGCGACACCACCACGCGGTCGTCGGCGGCGAAGATCTCGACGATCTCCTGGTCGAGCACGGTCAGCCCCGGCGAGGCCACGGCCCCCTCGACGTGATGCCGCCCCCGGACCCCGGCCCCGGAGCCGTAGATCTGCACGTCCTCGTCGACCACCGCGCGCAACTCCACCAGGTCCTTGGTGACGAAGGTCCGCAGGTAGCGGCGGACCACCTCGACGTTGCGCTCCTGCTCCCTCATGGCGGTCACGCTAGCCATCCCGCCCGTCCCGCGCTGCCCTAACCGCCGGACCCGGCACCGCCCGAACCGTCTCGCCCGGCGCCGCGCCTGTGGGCGCAGTCGCCTCGCGCGCGCTGTCGAGCTGCCCCCATGGACGGGGCAGGGCGGCCGTCCCGGACTCCCGGTGGCGCGGCGGCACCCGGCGGTGACGATTGGTCTCATCGACGGGGCAGCTCGACAGCGCGGACACGGCCACTCCGCGCTCCGGGCCCTGGCCTCACCAGACCTCGCACCCCGGTTCCTCCGGCTGCCGCCCGCCGCTTCCCCAAAGCCGACACCCGCCCCGTCCGGGACCGGCGGCGTTTGCCCACCAGTGGTTAGGCTTAGTGATGACCATCTATTACCGGGACGACGCGGTGCAGGTGACCTCGGAGTCGATCCGGATGGGCGGCCACGCCGTGGCGATCGCCGACGTGACGTACGTCTGGCACGCGCAGGGACCGAAGACGCTGGCGGTACGGGGGCGCGTGCTCGGTCGCGGCGTCCTGGTCCTGCTCCTCTCGCTGCCCCCGCTGATCGCGGTGGTCTGCGTGCTGTCGCTGGCCTGGTCGGCGCAGGACCGGGGCGAGTGGCAACTGGCGCTGATCATCCTCGCCGCGTGCGCGGTCGGCGCGCTGGCCCTGACCCCCTTCCTGGAGATCCCGCTCGGCTGGCTCGACCGCTCCTACGAGCGGGGCAGCAAGGTGCACGAGCTCTGGGTCCAGCACCACGGCCGGGAGGTGCTGCTGCTGCGCACGCCGGACGCGCTGCGGTTCGGGCAGATCTACCGTGCGGTGCAGCGCGCGGTCGAGCAGCACACGGACTCCTGACCTCGGGGCCCGCCGCGCTGTCCGGCGGTGCGGGCGCGGGCGACGCACACTTGGTGCCATGGTGATTCCCCTCCCCCGGCCCGCCGCGGTCGTCGGTCTGACCCGCTCCGCCCTCGACCAGGCCCTCGGCTCGGCCGCCTCGTTCGCCGCCGTGCCGGCCCGCGCGTTCGCCGTGCTGGACTCGGTGGAGGCCCTGCTGCACCGGGTCGACGGCATGGTGGACCGGATCGGCGGCGTGGTGGACCGGATCGAGCAGACCCTCGACCGCACCGACCGGGTGCTCACCGACGCCGAGGGCGCGGTCCGGGAGGTGGCCGTCATCAGCGCCGCCGCGACCACCGCGATCGAGACCGCCACCGAGGTGGCCGCCGCCGCGGCCGTCGTGGTCGGGGAGGCGGAGAAGGTGGCCCGCACCGCCGGTGCGGTGGTCGCCGAGGCCGACGCGGTGGCCGGCCGGGCCGCCGGCACCGTGGGCACCGCGGCGGAGGCGGCGGCCACCGCCGCCGAGCTGCTGACGGCGTACGAGCCGGCGCTGCGCCGGGCCGCCCCGATGGCGACCCGGTTCGTCGAGCAGCTCAGCCACGAGGAGGTGACCGCGGCGATCCGCCTCGTCGACGAGCTGCCCAAGCTCAAGCAGCACCTGACGGCGGACATCCTGCCGATCCTGGCCACCCTGGACCGGGTCGGCCCGGACCTGCACGACCTGCTCGACGTCACCCGCGACCTGAAGCTCGCCGTCGCCGGCATCCCCGGGCTGGGCATGCTCCGCCGCCGGGGCGAGAAGCTCACCGACGACGTCGAGGCGTGACCGGCGACACCGAGGCGTGACCGCAGCGCGCCCCGGCGGGCATCAGGGAAGCGGCCGGGCGCGGCCGAGTCGGGTCAGGCGGGGACGTACAGCTCGTCGATCTCGGCCCGGCTGGGCAGCGCCACGGAGGCGCCGAGCCGGCGGGCGCAGGCCGCCCCGGCCGCCGCCGCCCAGCGCACCGCGTCGACCACGTCCCGGCCCTCGCCCCAGGCCACCGCGAGCGCGGCGGTGAAGGCGTCCCCGGCGGCCGTGGAGTCCACCACGTCGACCTTGACCGCCGGCACGTGCACGGCGGTGCCGTCGCGGTCGCCGTACCAGGCGCCCTCCGCGCCGAGGGTCAGCACGGCCCGGGGCGCCAGGTCGAGCAGGGCCGACGGCTCGTCCCGGCCGCGCCCGGTCAGCGCCTGCGCCTCGGTCTCGTTGACCACCAGCAGGTCCGTCGCCGCCAGCAGCTCCGGCGGCACCGGCACCGCCGGGGCGGCGTTGAGCACCACCCGGGTGCCGGCCGCCCGGGCGACGACGGCCGCCTCGGTCACCGTCCCGACCGGGATCTCCAGCTGCGCGAGCAGCACGTCCGCCCCGCGTACGGCGGTCAGCTCGGCCTCGGTCAGCCCGCTCATCGAACCGTTGGCGCCCGGGCTGACCAGAATCGCGTTCTCGCCCTCGGCGTTGACCATCACCAGCGCCACCCCCGACGTGCCGTACGTCGTGCGCAGCTGCTCGGTGTCGACCCCGGCGGCGGTGATCCGCGCCCGCAGGGTGACGCCGAACGAGTCGGAACCGATCGCCCCGAGGAAGGCGCAGGAGGCACCGGCCTTGGCCGCGGCGATGGCCTGGTTGGCACCCTTGCCACCGGGCACCATGACGAAGTCGGTGCCGAGCAGGGTCTCCCCCGGCCGGGGCAGGGCGGGGGCGGTGCCCACCAGATCCATGTTGGCGCTGCCCACCACGACGACCCGGGTCTGCCGCATCGCCACCTCCTCGCCGCCGGACACTGCGGCGAAGTCTAGGACCCCGCCGGCGGCCGGCGCCCGGCCCGGGGAGGCCGGGTCAGGCGGCGCGGGCGGTGAAGCGGTCGCCGGAGCGCTGCACGACCAGCGGCAGCCCGAAGGTCTTGGAGAGGTTGTCCCCGGTCAGCGTGTCGTCGAGGAGCCCCTGCGCCACCACCCCGCCCTCGCGCAGCAGCAGCGCGTGGGTGAAGCCGGGCGGGATCTCCTCCACGTGGTGGGTCACCAGCACCAGCGCGGGGGCGTCCGGGTCGTACGCCAGCTCGGCCAGCCGGGCGACCAGGTCCTCCCGGCCGCCCAGGTCGAGCCCGGCGGCGGGCTCGTCGAGCAGCAGCAGCTCCGGGTCGGTCATCAGCGCACGGGCGATCTGCACGCGCTTGCGCTCCCCCTCGGAGAGGGTGCCGTAGGTGCGCTCGGCGAGGCCGCCGATGCCGAGCTGGCCCAGCAGGGCGCGGGCCCGGGCCTCGTCGCTGCTGTCGTAGCTCTCCCGCCAGCGCCCGAGCACCGACCAGGCGGCCGTGACGACGACGTCGCTGACCCGCTCCTCGGCGGGCACCCGCTCGGCGAGCGCGGCGGTGGAGAGCCCGATGCGGGTGCGCAGCTCGTTGACGTCGGTGCGGCCGATCCGCTCCCCGAGCACGTGGGCGGTGCCGGTGGTCGGGTGCAGCCGCCCGGCGGCGAGGTTGAGCAGGGTCGTCTTCCCGGCGCCGTTGGGCCCGAGCACCACCCAGCGCTCGTCCAGCTCGACCCGCCAGTCGACGTCGTGCAGCAGTGCCGTGCCAGCCCGGCGTACGCCGACGCCGTCGAGGCTGACCACCAGATCCTCGTCCCCAGTCACCCGCCCATCCAACCACGCAACGCCGGGGCGCCCCCCACGGGCGGCGTCCCGGCCATAGGGTGGGGCGCCGTGTCGTTGGTCACCACAACCGGAGGACGATCCATGCCCGGTCGGAGCACGGAGCCGCGCGGATGAGCGGGGTCATCGAGATCGAGGGTCTGCGCAAGACCTTCCACAGCGTGCGGCAGGGCCGCCGGGTGGCGGTCGACGGCTTCGACCTGCTGGTCGAGGCCGGCCAGATCCACGGTTTCCTCGGCCCCAACGGGTCGGGCAAGACCACCACGCTGCGCGCCCTGCTCGGGCTGGTGCGGGCCGACGCGGGCCGGATGACGGTGCTGGGCGTCCCCTCGCCGGACGGGCTGCCCCTGGCGGCCGGGCGGGTCGGGGCGATCGTGGAGAGCCCGCAGTTCTTCGGCAACTTCACCGGCCACCGCACGCTGCGCCTGCTCGCCCGGGCCGGCGGCGTGCCGACCGCCCGGGTCGACGAGGTGCTGGAGCAGGTGGGCCTGCGGGACCGGGGCGACGAGCGGGTGAAGGGCTACTCGCTGGGCATGAAGCAGCGGCTGGCCGTGGCCTCCGCCCTGCTCAAGGACCCGGAGCTGCTGATCCTGGACGAGCCGGCGAACGGGCTGGACCCGGCCGGCATCCGGGAGATGCGGGACCTGATGCGCTCGCTGTCGGAGGCCGGCGTGACCGTGCTGGTCTCCAGCCACATCCTCGCCGAGATCCAGCTGATCTGCGACCACGTCACGATCATCTCGCGGGGCCGGCGGGTGGCGGCCGGGCGCGTCGACGAGGTGCTGGCCGGCTTCGACCGGCACGAGCTGCTGGTGCGGGTGGACGACCCGGCGCGGGCCGTGGAGCTGCTGACGGCGGCCGGGCTGGCGGCGACCGGGCACGACGACCACCTGGTGGTGGGCGACGTGGACGACGCGACCGCGGTCAGCCGCACGCTGGGCGAGGCCGGCCTCTGGGTACGCGAGCTGACCCCGCTGCGGCCCGACCTGGAGAGCGTCTTCCTCGAACTGACCGGCGCGGCGGGGCACCCGACGCTGCCCCGGCAGGTGGACGACTCGGTGCTGCCCGACGGCGGGCCCCGGGAACCGGTGATCGACCTCGACGTGCGGGGAGTGGACGCGTGAACCTGGTCCGTGCCGAGCTGGAGCGTCTCGGCGCCCGGCGCTTCGTGCAGCTCATGCTCGCCCTGCTGGTGCTCGCCTTCGGGGTCACCGCGGCGACCACCCTGGCGAGTTCCCACCGGCCCTCCGCCGAGGAGCTCTTCGAGGCCCAGAACGCCGCCGCCGCGGCGCGCGCCGACCTGGAGCGCACCCACCAGCTCTGCCTGGACCGGCAGCGCGGCGCCGTGCTGGCGGACGACGTCGAGGAGTACGTCCCCGAGGACTGCGGCGAGGTCGACCCGGCCCAGATGGAGCGGGCGCCCGTAGCGGCCGACTTCCTCCACGGGGTGTTCACCTTCGCCGATGAGGCCGGCCCGCTGCTCTACTTCCTCATCGCCTTCCTCGCGCTCTTCGGGTTCCTGGTCGGCGCCTCCTACATCGGCGCCGACCTGAACTCGGGCGGCGTGGTCAACCTGCTGCTCTGGCGCCCCCGGCGGATGACCGTGCTCGGCACCAAGCTCGGCACCCTGCTCGGCGGGATGGCGCTGCTGTCGGTGGCCGCCTCGGCGGCGTACCTCGGTGCGTTCTGGCTGATCGGCCGGGCCGCCGGGCGGCCGGGGCGGCTCGACGGGGAGTTCTGGGGCTCGCTGGGCGCGACCTGGGGGCGCGGTCTGCTGCTGGTGCTGCTGCTCACCGCGGTCGGGTTCGCCGTCGCCACCCTGGGCCGGCACACCTCGGCGGCGCTCGGCGCGGTCGCCGGATACCTGGTGGTGTGGGAGCTGGGCGCCCGGCTGGTGATGGAGATCCTGGACGTCGTCAAGGTGGACCGGTACATGCTCTCCAGCTACGCGGCCGCCTGGCTGAACGGCCGGGTCGAGTTCTGGGACTACCGGGCGTGCGGCAACCCGATGGCCGTCTCCTGCGACGGCCGCTACGTCATCACCTGGCAGTCCTCGCTGGTCCTGCTGCTCGGGCTGGCCGGCGCGCTGACCGCCGCCGCCTTCGTGGCGTTCCGCCGCCGCGACCTGATGTGACGGCCGGCCGGGGTGCGGCAAGACCTTGCAGCACCCCGGGCAACGGTGAAATATTCCTTCACATGACGCCCGCCCGCCGCCGACCCCGCCGCCGCGGGGCGGCGGTCGGCGCGCGGCCCGCACCGGCGGCCGGCCGGCACCGGTCAGCCGACCGTCGAGCCGAAGACCTCGTCGCGGACGGCGTCCAGCGCGGTGCGCAGCGCGCCCCGCAGGATCGGCTCCTCGGGCAGCCCCGTGGGCACCACCCGGGGGCGGACCAGCGTGATCGCCGCGACCTCGTGCTGCACGCGCTCGGCCAGCGCCGCCCCGCCGGCCTGGCCGACCTCGCCGGCGAGCACCACCAGCGGCGGGTCCAGCACCACGCAGGTGCTCGCCACGCCCAGCGCCAACCGGCGCGCCACCTCGTCGAGCATGGGACCGCCGGCCGTGCCGTCGGCCACCGCCGCGCGCACCGCGTCGGCGCCGCTGTCGTCCGGGTAGCCGTGCGCGCGGGCCAGCTCACGGACCGCGTCCGCGCCGACCAGCTGCTGGAACGCCGGTTTCGCCCGGCGGGACACGTCACGCGGGATGGGCGCGCCGGGCACCGGCAGGTAGCCGATCTCGCCGGCGGCGCCGCTGCTGCCGTGGTGCAGCCGGCCGCCCAGCACGATCGCCAGGCCGACGCCGGCGCCGACCCAGACCAGCACGAAGTCGGTCAGCCCCTGGGCCGCGCCCGACTGCGCCTCGGCGACGGCGGCCAGGTTGACGTCGTTCTCGAAGACCACCGGGGTGTGCAGGTCGTCCCGGAGCGCGGCGAGCAGACCGGTGTGCCAGCGGGGCAGGTTGAAGGCGAACGTGATGTCGCCGGTGCCGGGGTCGACGAGGCCGGGGGTGCCCAGCACGATCCGCCGTACGCTCGACAGCTGGGCCCCGGCGCTGCTCGCGGCCTGCACCACCGCGTTGTGCACGACCCCGACGGGGTCGTCGGTGTCGCGGGTCGACTGCTCGACGCGGCCGATGACCGTCCCGGTGATGTCCGCGCAGGCGGCGACCACCCGGTCGGCGCCCACGTCCACCCCCACCACGTGCGCGCTGCCGGGCCGCACGGCGTAGAGCTGGGCGTTCGGCCCTCGCCCGCCGGCCTGCTCGCCGACCCGGGCGACCAGCCCCCGCTCCTCCAGCCGCTCGACGAGCTGGGAGGCGGTGACCTTGGACAGCCCGGTCAGCTCGCCGAGCCGGGCCCGGGTCAGCGGCCCCTGCTCCAGCAGCAGCTCCAGCGCCGCGCGGTCGTTGAGCGCCCGCAACAGGCGGGGGGTGCCAGGCAGCCGGGTCGCACTCATGCCACGTCCTCTAGTTTTGGTAAACCTTGCTAACTGTAAACCGACCTGCGAGCGGGTAGCCGACAGCGTATCGGCCACCCGGGAGCGGGGTGCTCGGCCGACCCGGTACGTCACCGACCCCCGCCGGTACGAATTCGTGCCGGCGGGGACGAAAGGGGAAGATCACGTGGGGCTGGATCCAGGACTGCGCCGGCTCGCGCTCGGCACGCTGCTCGCCGCGTACCCGGGGCCGGTTCCCCCGGGCTGGGCGGTCGACCTGGTCGCCGAGGGGCTCGCGGGGCACACCCTGTTCGGCACCAACGTCCACGACCCGGGGCAGGTGGCGGCCAGCACCGCCGCCCTGCGGGCCGGCCGCCCGGACGTGCTGGTCGCGATCGACGAGGAGGGCGGCGACGTCACCCGGCTGGCGCACGCCACCGGCAGCCCGTACCCGGGCAACGCGGCGCTCGGCGCGATCGACGAGGTGGCGCTGACCCGCCGGGTCTACGAGGCCATCGGCGCGGAGCTGGCCGCCCTCGGCGTCACCGTCAACCTCGCGCCGACGGTGGACGTAAACACCGCCGACGAGAACCCGGTGATCGGCACCCGCTCGTTCGGCGCCGACCCCGCCCGCGTCGCCGCGCACTCCGCCGCCGCCGTGGCCGGCCTCCAGGCCGCCGGGGTCGCCGCCTGCGCCAAGCACTTCCCGGGGCACGGCGCGACGGTCGCCGACTCCCACCACGAGCTGCCCACCGTGGACGTGCCGCTCGACGTGCTGCGCCGGCGCGACCTGCCGCCGTTCGCCGCGGTCGTCGCGGCCGGCGCGCGGGCCGTGATGACCGCGCACATCCGGGTGCCGGCGCTGACCGGCGACGGCCCCGCCACGTTCAGCCGGGCGGTCCTGGTCGACCTGCTCCGCGGCGAGTACGGCTTCACCGGCACCGTCATCACCGACGCGCTGGAGATGAAGGGCGCCGCGGTGGCGGCCGGCGGGATCGGCCCGGCCGCCGTCCGGGCCCTCGCCGCCGGGGCCGACCTGCTCTGCATCGGCGCCGAGGTCGACGCCGCACTGGTCGAGCGGGTGGTCGCGGAGATCGTCGGGGCGCTGGCCGACGGCCGCCTGGACCGGGCACGGGTGGAGGAGGCGGCCGGCCGCGCCGCCGCGCTCGCCGCCTGGACCCGGACCGCCGGCACGACGGCCGCCGCCTGCACCCCCGACGGGCTCGGGTACGCCGCGGCACGGCGCGCCGTACGGGTGGAGGGGGAACTGACCGGCCTGGACCGCCCGCTGGTCGTCCAGCTGCACGCCACGTCGACCCTCGCCGAGGGGCGGGTGCCGTGGGGCCTCGGCCCGCACCTGGACGGCGCGGAGGAGCTGCGCGTGGTCGCCACCGAGACCGGGCCGGCCGCCCTGCACCAGCTCGCCGGGGACCGGCCGATCGTGCTGGTCGGCCGCCACCTGCACCGGTTGCCGGGCGGCGCCGACCTGGTGACCGCCCTGGCCGCCGCGCATCCGGTGACCGTGGTCGAGATGGGCTGGCCCTCCCGGTGGCGGCCGGCGGGCGTACGGGCGTTCGTCACCACGTACGGCGCGAGCCACGCCTGCGGGCGCGCGGCCGCCGAGGTGCTCGGCCTGGCCGGCTGACCCGGGCGCCCGCCGCGGGCGGCGGTTCGCCCCCGGCCGGCTTCGATCGGGCCCGGCCGGGGTATGCGACAGCATGACCGCCATCCACCCGTGGCACCGGGCCCTGGCCGACCTCGTGTCCCGGTCCCACCGGCTGCCCCCGGACGAGCTCGCGGCCGTGGTCGGCGCCGTGCTCCGGCCGCTGGGCGTGGCGGCGACCGTGTACCTGGTCGACGCCGAGCAGCGCGGCCTGCGCCCGCTGCCGGGGTCGGGCCGGCCCGCGCCGGACGTGCTGCCGATCGACACCAGCCTGGCCGGCCGCGCCTTCACCCAGATCGAGGTGCACGCGGGCCAGGGGCCACCGCCCCGGCTGTGGGTGCCGATCGTCAACGGCACCGACCGGCTGGGGCTGCTGGAGGTGTTCCCGCCGGCCGACGCCGACCTCGCCGACGAGGCGCTCCGCGACGGCTGCCGGCTCATCGCCGGGCTGGTCGGCCACCTGGTCACCAGCAAGCGGGACTACGGCGACGTCCTGCACCGGGCGCGCCGGAGCCGGCCCATGGGGGTCTCCGCCGAGCTGCTCTGGCACCTGCTTCCGCCGCTGACCTTCGCCACCGGGGAGGCGGCGGTCAGCGCCCTGCTCGAACCCTGCTACGAGGTCGGCGGGGACGCCTTCGACTACGCGGTGCACGAGGGGACCCTGACGCTGGCGATCCTCGACGGGGTCGGTCACGGCCTGCCGGCGGTGCTCACCACCTCGGTGGCGTTGGCCGCGCTGCGGGCGGCCCGGCGCGCCGGCTCGGACCTGCCCGGCCTGGGGCGGGCGGTGGACGCCGCGATCGTCGCCCAGTGGCGGGACGCGCGGTTCGTCACCGCGGTGCTCGCCGAGCTCGACACCGGCTCCGGGCTGTTGCGGTACGTCAACGCCGGGCACCCGCCGCCGGTGCTGCTGCGCCGGGGCCGGGCCGTGCAGGAGCTGGCCGGGGGCCGCCGGCTCCCGCTCGGCCTGCCGGACGACGGCCGAGAGGTCGCCCAGGCCCGGCTGGAGCCTGGCGACCGGCTGCTGCTGCACACGGACGGGGTGACCGAGGCACGCGACCCGGCGGGCGGGATGTTCGGGCTGTCCCGGCTGGCCGACCTCGCCGAGCGGCACATCGGGTCCGGGCTGCCGGCCGCGGAGACGCTGCGCCGGCTCAGTCACGCGGTGACCGAGCACCAGGGCGGGGCGCACCAGGACGACGCGACCCTGATGCTGGTCGAGTGGTCCGCGGCCGCGTCGGCGAACGCGGAGCCCTGAGCCGGGTCAGTCCAGCCCGCGCCACCCCCGCGCGACGGGCCGGCCGGTGGCCTCGTCCGCGAACCCGAGCAGGGCGTCGACCCCGGTGATCCGCAGGACCCGCGCCACCCCCGGCTGCGGGCCGGTCACCCGCAGCGTCACGTCGCCCTCGCGGCCCACGGCGACGCCGTGCACCAGGACGCGTACGCCGCTGGAGTCCAGGAAGCGCACGTCGGCGAGGTCGACGACGACCTCCCGGACGCCGGGCCGGCGCAGCGCCTCGGTGAGCACCGCCTCGAACTCGCCGGCGGTGGCCATGTCGATCTCACCGGCCGGGCGCAGGACCACCCGCCCCGGCTCCGTGTCCCACGTACCCCGGTCCATGGCCCGCCTCATCGTCGAAAGGACGCGCCCGGCAGCGGCGCGCCTCGACCATACCGACCCCCGGCCGGCCGGGCCACGCCGCCGGCCGCGAGGGCGGACTTGAACGCGTTCAAGAAGTCACCTACGCTGAGGCCACAACATTTGAACATGTTCAAGAAGGGCGTCGGCGATGGACACGAAGGTCTGGATGTACCTGGTCTACCTGGCGATCAGCATCGGGCTGACCGTCTGGGTGGCCCGGGCGCTGTCGCGCAACGGGTTGGTCTTCCTGGAGGAGGTGTTCGCCGACGAGCGGCTGGCGAGGGCCGTGAACAGCCTGCTCGTCGTCGGCTTCTACCTGCTCAACCTCGGCTACGTCACGGTGGCGATGAAGCACCCCGACCCGGTCGGCTCGACCGCCCAGGCCATGGAGGAGCTCTCCCTCAAGATCGGCCTGGTGCTGCTGGTGCTCGGCGCGCTGCACTTCTTCAACGTCTTCGCCCTCGGCCGGTACCGCCGCGGCCGGCTGCGCCAGTTCGCCACCCACCCGCCGCTCGCCCCGGTCGGCCGGCTGCCCATGCCGCCCGCGCCGCGCGGCCCGCACCCCAACCCCGCCGGCCCGCACCCCAACCCCGCCGGCCCGATGACCACCGGCCCGCACCCCGTCGGCCCGCACCCCAATCCCGCCGGCCCGCACCCCGCCGGCGTCAACCCCGCCGGCCCCGGGACGGGGACCGGGCCGGCCGGCGGCCCGCCGGCCCGATGACCACCGGGCACTCGGGCGGGCCGGACGGCCTCCCGGACGCCGCCGCGCACGGGGGCGGTGGCGTCCGGGGGTTCACCGTCCTCTACGACGCGCACTGCCCACTCTGCCGGTCCGCGCGGCGCTGGCTGGCGTCCCGCACCCAGCTCGTACCCCTGGAGTTCGTACCGGCCGGCTCGGCCGAGGCCCGGCGGCGCTTCCCCGGCCTGGACCACGACGCCACGCTGCGCGACCTCACCGTGGTCGCGGACACCGGCGAGGTGTACGTGGGGGACGGCGCCTGGCTCGCCTGCCTCTGGGCCCTGGCCGGCCACCGGGCCACCGCCGAGCGACTGGCCCAACCCCACCTGCTCCCGCTCGCCCGACGGGTGGTCGCCGCCGCCTCCTCGGTGCGCGAACGCGTCCGCGACCCGTGGGCGGAGCCGGCCGACGACCTGGCGGGATACGGTGGCCCCGATGACCGAGCAGACTGCGCCGACGACCGCTGCGGGTGAGCCGGCGACCGCGCGCGGCGAGCAGACCCGGCAGCTCATCCTGGACACCGCCATGCGGCTGTTCCGCGAGCGCGGGTACGCCCGGACCACCATGCGCGCCGTCGCCCAGGAGGCCGGGGTGGCGGTGGGCAACGCCTACTACTACTTCGGCTCCAAGGAACACCTGATCCAGGAGTTCTACGCCCGCGCCCAGGCGGAGCACCGGGCGGCGGCCGGGCCGGTGCTCGACCGGGAGCCCGACTTCGCCGCCCGGCTGGCCGGGGTGCTGCACGCCGGGATCGACGTGCTCACCCCGTCGCACTCCTTCGCCGCCAGCTTCTTCAAGACGGCGGCGGAGCCCACCTCCCCGCTGAGCCCCTTCTCGGCCGAGTCGTCCGGCCCCCGCGAGGCGGCGATCGCCCTCTTCGCCGAGGTGCTGGACGGCTCCACCGCCCGGGTCGACCCGGAGTTGCGCCCGCACCTGCCGGAGCTGCTCTGGCTGGCGTACATGGGGGTGGTGCTCTACTGGGTCTACGACCGCTCGCCCGGCCAGGCCCGCACCCGGCAGCTGATCGACGGCGCGGTGCCGTTGGTCGACCGGCTGGTGGGGCTGTCCCGGTTGCGCGTGCTGCGCCCGGTGACCCGGCAGGTGCTCGACCTCATTCGCACGCTGCGTCACTGACCCCCGCGCCGCCATCCTCCGAATAGCCGCAGGTCAGGTCCGTCATTTGACACCCGGATCGGACCCGCGACCCCTTGCCTTCGCCTCCACGGCTACGTAGCGTGATCGGTGCGCATACCACCCGCGGGCCCTGGGGGGACAGCGGACCGTGGATCCGGCCCGGGAACCACGGTCCGCGCCCCACCGCCCACGGGCGCGCTCAGGGCGGCGGACGCGCTCAGGGCGGCGGACGCGCTCAGGGCGGGTAGACGCCGAAGGACCGCCAGCCCCGGTCGGGGAAGCCGGCGGCGGCCGCCACCCGGGCGGAGGCGGTGTTGGCGGGGTCGTGCAGGTACGTCGGGACGGCCCCCTCGTCGAGCACCCGGCGCGCCGCCTGGGCGACCAGCCGCCGGGCCAGCCCCCGCCCCCGGGCCGCCGGCACGGTGCCGACCGCCAGCTCGTGGCCGTACGCGTCGTGCCGCTTGATCCCGACCCCGGACAGGTAGCGCCCCCGGGCGTCGCGCGCCACCAGCACCGGCCGGTCGAACAGGCGCAGCCAGGACGGCAGCCCGGCGGCGGTCGGGGCCGTCCACTCCCCCGCGTCCGGCAGCGGGGCCGGCGCCACGCTCCACCGGAACACGTCGTCGTGCACCGCCCAGCCGGGTCGTCCGACCGCGGCGGGCAACGCCGCGAGCGGCGGCCCGTCCGGCCGCCGGGCCAGCTCTCGGACCGCCGCGACCCGGTCGGGGGCCACGGAGAGCACGGTGCTCGCGCCGGCGGTCACCGCGACGGCCGGCCGGAGCCGGCCGTCCCAGGCCGGTCGGGCGCGCCGGTGCGAGCCGACCACGTGCAGCCCGGGCCCGGCCGGCCACTGGCCGAGCCAGCTCGCCAGGTGCAGGTGCAGCCGCCGGTCGAGCATCGCGCTCACCTCCCCGCGGCCGTCGGTGGTCACCCGGCGGCCAGGCCGCCGACGCCCGGCCCGCCTCGCCGACGATCACCGTACGCGGGCGCTTCGGCCGCGCGCGACGGAACCCGTCGGGACGGGCCGCCGACGGTCCCGTGGCCGCCGGCGGCCGGCCGCGTCGGGTCCGGGCCGGCGCGAGGGTTGGGCGGCGGGGCGGGCGGGTAGACCTACCGGCACGCCGATGGCCGTGGATTCGTGGGGAGACGGCCGATCACGGGAACCAGACGCATCGATCGGTCGTCATATTCACTTTCATACATGGACAACTTTGTTTGGGACGGTATGGTCATGCCGAATCAGCCGAACGACCGGTACCACCAGGACCCCGAGCGACTCTGGCGGGCCACCGAGGCCGCCGGGCGGTTCCCGGCCCAGTCGGCGTACCGGGGTCACCGCGCCGGGACCGAGGCGCCCTCGTGGAGCGAGGTGGACAAGCAGCCCGCCGGCGCCGCCTCGCGCGGCGGCCTGAACACCCGCTGACCGCCCCGCGCGCGGCCGGGCGACTCCGCGACACACCCGGGCGGTCCACCGGCGGCTTTCGCACACCTGTCGGGTAATTTCTTCTGGTCCGGCATCCCGGCCTACGACAGGAGAAGCTCCGCGCATGGGCAAGAAGACGATCCACGTCTCCGACTTCAGCGGCACGGTCATCCAGCCCGACGACGAGGTGGTCCGCGTCGTCGTCCTGGAGCACCCTGACCTGGTCGCGGGGCCCGTGCGGCTGGACGCCACCCCGGTCGAGGTGGAGGGCATCGACGACGCCGCGCTGGACGTCGCGGTGGTCGAGATCCACGACCGGCACGGCGACGGCGAGCCGCGCCGGGTGGTGCTCACCGCGAGCGAGTTCGACGCGATGGCGACCGACGTGCCGATGGCGCAGCTGCTGAAGACGGCCGAGCGGGTCCGCCCGCCGAAGGCCCGCAAGGGCCCGGAGCGGGTCGACTACGGCACGATCGAGCACGCCGGCCGGCCGCACCGGGGCCGGGTCACCGAGGAGGAGGCCCGGTTGGTGCGCGAGCGGCTCGACGAGGTCAACAAGCGACTCGCCGACGCCGGGATCCGCCAGGTCGACCCGACGGATCCCGAGCACGCCGCCCGCTACGGCTTCCCCACCGCGCCCTGAGGCGGGTCATTCCCGCAGCTGGACGGCCCGCAGCGCCGCCGCCACCCACTCCTCGGTCGCGGCCTTGGTCACGCCGAGCCCGCTGAGGGCCCCGGCCCCGTTCTCGTGCTCCAGGAGCGCGAGCAGGATGTGCTCGGTGCCGATGTAGTTGTGCCCGAGCCGCAGGGCCTCGCGGAAGGTCAGCTCCAGCGCCTTCTTGCCCTGGGCGTCGTACGGGATCAGGTCGGGCACCTCGGCGGCCGAGGGCGGCAGCGCGGCCGTCGCCGCCTCGCGTACCCGCTCCAGCGACACGCCCTGGGCGACGATCGCCTTCGCGGCCAGCGCCTCCGGCTCGCTGAGCAGCCCCAGCACCAGGTGCTCGGGGCGGATCTCGGCGTGCCCGGTGGCGCGGGCCTCGTTCTGCGAGGCCATCACCACGTTGCGGGCGCGGGGGGTGAAGCGGTTGAAGCCCTGCTGCGGATCGAGCGGCGGATCGTCGGCCTTCGGCACGAAGCGCTTCTGCGCCGCCTGCTTGCTGACGCCCATGCTGCGGCCGATCTCGGTCCAGGACGCGCCGGAGCGGCGGGCCTGGTCGACGAAGTGGCCGATCAGGTGGTCGGCGACCTCGCCGAGATGGTCGGCGGCGATGACCGCGTCGGTGAGCTGGTCGAGCGCGTCGGGGCGCGCCCTCTTGATCGCCCGGATGAGGTCGTCCAGACGTACCGGGTTGTTCATCTGCACTGGTTCCGTCATGCGTCAACCATAGGTTGACGAGCCGCTCGCGTCAACCAGAAGTTGACGCGGCGCCCGTGGCGCGCCCGCCCGCCGCCCACCCCGAACCGGCGGCCCCGGCGGGCGGCGCGTAGGAAAGTTTCACCATTGCCCCGTCCCGCATAGAAGATTTACGATCCGATCTTCATTGTCGAACCGCCCTTGCGGGACGGACATCGGAGGCAACAGATGTGTGACGCACCGGAGACAGCCAGCCTGATCCACGCGCCGGCCCGGCGCCGCAGCCTCCTCACGGCGCTCGGCGTCGGCGTGGGGATCGGGGTCGTCGGCCTGCCCAGCCCCGCGCAGGCCGCCACCGGCAGCTGGAGCAACCCGACGCGCGGCACGCTGACCTCCGGTTACAAGAGCCCCAGCCGGCCCGGGCACCTGGGTTGGGACGTGGCCAACAGCCAGGGCACCCCGGTCTACGCCACGGCCGCCGGAACCGTCCGGGACATCAGGACCAACTCGTACCCGGGCGACACGACGAGCGGGCCCCTGGCCGGGCGCACCGGCAACAGCGTCCACATCGACCACGCCGACAACTACTTCTCCTACTACGGCCACCTCTACCGCGTGCTGGTCAGCGACGGCCAGCAGATCAGCTGCGGCCAGCTGATCGGCCTGATGGGAACCACCGGCAACTCGACCGGCCCCCACCTGCACTTCGAGATCCACCACCCCCGGCTGACCACACTCGACCCCCGGGTCTTCCTGGCCAACCGGGGCGTCACCCTCGGCTCGACGGCTCCTGTCGGCAGCACCGGCTACCCGAGCGTCAGCCAGGGCGCCTCGGGGTGGGTGCCCCGGGTGATCCAGTACCTGGTGCGGGCGCGCGGCATCTCCGTCGTGGTGGACGGCGCCTACGGGGCCGGAACCACCAGCGCCGTGCGCAGCTTCCAGAGTAGCCGGGGCCTCTACGCCGACGGCATGGTCGGCCCGATCACCTGGACCGCGCTCATCCTGCCCCTGCGGGAGGGCAACTCCGGCGACCTGGTGCGCGGCCTCCAGACCGCCCTCAACGCCCGGGGCGCCAGCCTCCTCGTCGACGGCGGTTTCGGTTCGGTCACCGCCAGCGCGGTGCGCAGCTTCCAGAGCCGCAACGGCCTCGTCGCCGACGGTCTCGTCGGTCCGGTGACCTGGAGCGTGCTCATCTGAGCGGTGCCGTCAGAGCCAGCCGTTGTCCCGGGCGGTACGGAAGGCCTCCGCCCGGTTGGCGACGCCGAGCTTGCTGACCGCCGCGGAGAGGTGGTTGCGGACCGTGCCGGCGGAGAGGTGGGTACGCCGGGCCACCTCCGCCACCGGCGTGTCGTACTCGGCCAGCCGGAGCACGTCCAGCTCGCGCGGCGTCAGCGGGCACTCCGGCGCGGTCAGCGCGTCCGCGGCCAGCGCCGGGTCGACGTACCGGCCGCCGGCGTGCACCCGGCGGATGACGTCGGCGAGCGTGCCGCCCGGTGCCCCCTTGGGCAGGAACCCCTTCGCCCCGGCGGCCAGCGCGCGTTGCAGGTGCGGCGGCCGGCCGTGCCCGGTCAGGATCACCACCTTGCAGGCGGGCAGGACGCGCGCCAGCTCCGCCGTCACCTCCAACCCGTCCAGGGCCGGCATCTGGAGGTCCACCACGGCGACGTCCGGCCGGTGGGCGAGCGCGGCGGTCACGGCGGCCCGCCCGTCCGGCGCCTCGGTCACCACCTCCAGGTCGGACTCCAGACCGAGCAGGGCGGCCAGCGCCGCCCGGATCAGGTCCTCGTCGTCGGCGAGCAGCACCCTGATCACGGGCGGGTCCGTACCGTCACGTCGAGGCGGAACACCCCGTCGTCGATCCGGTGGCGCAGCGTCCCCCCGGCCTCGGCCAGCCGCTCGGCCAGCCCGCGCAGCCCGAAGCTGTGCCGGTCCGGCGTCGCCCCCTCGGCGCCATCGTTCGTCATGGTCATCCGTACCTCGTCCTCGTCCTGGCTGATCTCGATGGTGCACCAGGTGGCCCGGCTGTGCCGCAGCACGTTGGTGCTGGCCTCACGCAGCACCGCGACGAACTGCCGGGCGATGTCCGACGGCACGGCGTCCGGGGGCAGCGCGACCGCGCAGCGGATGCCGGAGGAACGCAGCACCTGCTCCACCGCGGCGATCTGGTCCCCGAGGTCCACCGCACGATACCCGTGCACCACCTCGCGCAGTTCGACGAGCGCCGACGCCGCCAGCCGCTGCACCTCGGCCGCCTCCCGGCTGGCCCGCCCGGCGTCCGTGGCCGCCAGCCGGGACGCCAGCTCCGCCTTGAGCGCGATGACCGAGAGGCTGTGCCCGAGCAGGTCGTGCACGTCGCGGGCGAACCGCAGCCGCTCCTCGGTGGCGGCGAGGCGCCCCTGGGCCGCCCGCCCCCGCTGCGCCTCGACGAGGAGCCCCCACAGCCAGAGCTGGAGGGCGTTCCACGCGGCCATGGAGAGGCCGGCGACCATCACGATGGTGACCTGGCCGCGGACCGGGGCCCCGTTCCAGGCCGCCACCCCGGCGGCCGTCGCCACGGACAGCAGCACCGCCGGGCCGGCGACCCACCACTGCCGCAGCAGGGACACCGAGCCGATCACCGACGCCCCCAGGAACCCCCAGGTCGCCCACTCCGGCCCGCCCACGGGCCCGACCAGCGGTACGGAGAGCACGGCGGCCCAGACGAACCCGGCGAGCAGGCGCCGCCGCGTCGACTCGGCCAGCCACGGGGTGATCGCCCCGTACAGCGCTCCGCTCTGCGCGACGACGAACAGGACGACCCCCACCGTTCCGGCCACCGCCCAGCGGGGGTCCTCCTCCCGCGACAGTCCGACGGCGGCCAGCAGCAACGTGCCGAGGACGCCGCTGCCGACGGTGCTCAACGTGACGGCACGGGCGCGGCGCAGGCCGACGTCGCGCTCGACCTGCGCCCGCTCCATCCGCACGCTCCCGATGCCAGGTGGTGCGATGACCTCGATCATCCGTGCCGGGGCTCCCATCGGAAGTACCGGCCGGCCAGGAACAGCGACACCACCAGCCAGACCAGCAGCACACCGAAGGAGGGCAGCGTCTCGACGATCGTCCCGGCGAAGCTCAGGGCCTGGCCCTCGTCGGTGCGGGCGAGCCAGCCGACGCGCATGACCTCGGTGAACGGCCCGTTCGGCAGGAACCAGAGCACCCGTTCCAGCGACTCCGGCAGCGCGCCGAGCGGCAGCAGCGCGCCGGGCGTGGCCAGGAAGATCACCACGGTCGGCAGGGTGGTCAGCATGGCCGCCTCGGAGCTGCGGGTGATGGCGGAGAGCGCCGCCGAGAACGCCGCCATGATCGCGGAGCCGAACAGCAGCGCCACCGCCATCACCAGCGGGTTCTTCGGCATCGGCAGGCCGAGCACCAGCATGGCGTACCCGGCCAGCACGACGAACTGGGCGAGGAAAATCGCCACGGTGCTGCTGGCCGTGCCGAGCAGGATGGTGCGGTCCGAGGCGAGCCCGGCCCGCAGCCGCTTGAGCACCAGCTCCTGGCGGCGCGACGCGTACACGGTGGTCAGGTGGTGGTGCACCAGGAAGACCATGATCAGGGTGGTGATGCTGACGACCCGACGGACGCCGGCGACCGCCTCGCCCCCGTACTCGCTGACGAGCAGGATGGCGATCATCAGCGGGGTCACCACGGACATGGCGGTGGCCGTCCAGTTGCGACGCAGCGCCAGCAGCTCCATCTTGAGCATCGCGGCCATCTGCCAGAACGGCTTGGTCGCCCGGTCACCCGAGGCGGTGGTGGTGGTGGGGCTCTGCGTCGTCATCGTCCCGCTCATCGGGCGGCCTCCGGTTCCGCGTGCTGGTCGGTCAGGTCGTGGTCGGCGGCGATGTCCAGGAAGACATCCTCCAGGGTGGCCGGTCGGGCCGACAGGGCGGCCAGCCGGATGTCGCCCGCGTTGGCCCATTCGAGCAGCCGGGTGAGATCGGTCTGGAGCTGGCGGGACTCGTACGTGACCCGGTCGCCCTCGACCAGGCGGGCCGCGTGCGGCAGGTCGGGCAGCGCGTCCGTCGCCGGCAGCCGGAAGCTGATCCGGGCGGGCAGGGTGCGCACGACGTCCTCCGGGGCCCCGGTCGCGACGATGCTGCCGCCCCGCATGATCGCCACCCGGTCGGCGAGGACCTCGGCCTCCTCCAGGTAGTGCGTGGTGAGCAGGACGGTGGTCCCGCCCTTCTGGAGCTCGCGGACGACGTCCCAGGTGCGCCGCCGGGACGCCGGGTCCATGCCGGTGGTCGGCTCGTCGAGGAAGAGCACCTCCGGCCGGCCGAGCACGGCGAGCGCCAGCTCCAGCCGCCGGCCCTCGCCGCCGGAGAGCTGCTCGACCGCCACGTTCATCCGGTCGGCGAGGTCGACGAGTTCCAGCACCTCCCTGACGGTCTGCGGCCGGACGGTGAGGGACCGCCAGATCTCCACCGTCTCCCGGACGGTCAGCGCGCCGGTGAACCCCCCGTGCTGGAGCATCACCCCCGTCCGGGGACGCACCGCGGCCCGGTCCCGCACCGGATCCAGCCCGAGCACCCGGACCCGGCCGGAGGTGGCCGGTTGCAGCCCCTCCAGCACCTCGATGGTGGTGGTCTTGCCGGCACCGTTGGTGCCCAGCAGGGCGAACAGCTCGCCCCGGCGGATCCGCAGGGAGATCCCCCGCACCGCCTCGAACTCCCCGTAGCTGCGGCGCAGCCCGTCCACTTCGATCACGACGTCATCCATGCTTCTCAGGCTGCCGGCGACCGGCGTCGGATCCAACCCCCGCCGCGTCACGTTCCGACCGTGTCGTACGCATGCCTCACCCGTGCGTCCCCCACGCCCGCGGCACGCGCGAGGCGGCGGCGCGGTCGCGCCCGGGCGGCCGACCCCGCGCGGGCCGGGCCGGGGCGACGCGCCGCCACACCCGCTACCGGGCGACCGCCCGCGCCGGCACGCGGGCCGTCATCCGCGCGGGCACCGGGCCCGCCGGGCGGAGCGTCAGCAGGGGCGTGAGCGTCAGCTCGTGGCCGGTCGTGTCCACCCGGAAGCGCGTCAGCAACGCCTTCAGCACCACCGTCGCCTCCTGCACCGCGAACCGCATGCCGACGCACGCCCGGACCCCGCCGCCGAAGGGGAGGTACGCGCAGCGCGGCCGGTCGTGCGTGCCGACGAACCGGGACGGGTCGAAGCGGTGGGGGTCCGGCCAGAACTCCGGGTGCCGGTGGGTGACCCACGGGGAGACGAGGATCTGGGTGCCGGCCGGCACGGGATGGCCCGCGATCTCGGTGTCCACCAGGGTCACCCGCTCGGTGGTGTGCGCGGGCGGGTACAACCGCATGCCCTCCATGACGCTGGCCCGCACGAGCGCGTCGGCGTCCTCCCCGGCGGCGGCGATCCGGTCCTGGATGTCCGGTCGCCTGCCCAGCTCGTGCAGCGTGAAGGTCAACGCGCCCGCCGTCGTCTCGTGGCCGGCGAGCAGGAACCCGAGCACCTCGTCGCGGACCTCCTGATCGGACAGCCGCGCGCCGGTCTGCTCGTCGCGCGCGCCGCGCAGCCGGGTGAGCAGGTTCCCGGCGGCCGGGTCGGTGTCGCGCCCGCAGCCGTCGAGGACCGCGTCGGCGATCGCGAACAGGCGCCGGCGCACGTCGCGCAGCGTGCGGTTGCGCGGCGTGGGCAGGGACAGCGGCAGCCGGAACAGCTGGAGGCGGCGCGCGGTCGAGGTCTCCCCGAGCAACCCCACCAGCTCCTGCAACTCGCCCACCACGCCGTCGATGTCGTCGCCGAACAGCGCCCTGCCGACGACTCGCAGCGTGTACCGCTGCATGAGGTCGTGCAGGTCCACGACGTCCCCGTGCACGGCGGTGTCGGCGACGGTCCGGTCCGCCTCCGCCGCCATGAGCGCGCCGTACCCGGCGACCCGCCGGGCGGTGAACAGCTGCTGCACGATCCGGCGGTGCCTGCGCCACGTCTCGCCGGTCAGCGTGAGCAGGCCGTCGCCGATGCTCTCGCGGATCACCGTGAACCCGACGGTGTCGCGGCCGAACACCGCGCTGTCGTTCAGGGCCCGCCCGACGTCGTCGGGGTGGTACGCGGCCACCGCGGTGAAGCCGAGCCGGCCCGGCCACGCCGGACCGAAGCGGTAGGCCACGCAGTCGCCGTACGCCGCGAAGGACTCCTCGAGGGCGCCCAGCATGTCGCGCTCGAACGCCGGCACGACGCCGAGCAGCGAGTGACCCGGCGGCCCCGGGATGGCGCCCATCAGTCAGGCGCGGCGGCGAACGGCGGCACGTCCACCGGAAGTTCCGGCAGCACCCCGGCGAGAGCCTCGACCTTCGTCCACGTCATGGTCACCTGGTCGAGGTCCCCGTCCCCCAGCGGGACGCCCAGCTCGCCGAACGCCCGGGCCAGCCGCTCCCGCCGCACCGGGTCGACGCCGTCGGTGGGCGCCTCGGGGGCGCAGACGGGCGCGAGGTCCGTCACGACGTCCAGCTTCGGCTCGCGCTCGTGCCAGCCCGTGCGCCGCTGGTAGACGTCGGCGACGGCGGCCAGCTCGAAGTCGCGGCCGGGGGCCGCGGCCAGTTGCAGCGACAGCGGCAGCCCGTCGCCGTCGGCCCCCATCGGCAGCGCCAGCGCGGGGAACCCGACCGCGCTCCAGATGCTGGGCAGGAAGGAGATCGTCTGGAGGCTGGCCTGGTCGTCGTAGCGGGGGGCGGCGGACGGCCAGGCGGGCGTGGCGATGACGTCGACGTCGCGCAACCGCGCCCGCAGTGCGTCGGCGCCCCAGCCACGTACCCGCTGGGCCCGCAGGTACGTCTCCGCCGGCAGCACGCCGCCGAGCGCGACGTTCCACCGGAACGGCCGGCCGTAGTCGCTCCAGCGCGCCCGGAACTGCGCCCCGTGCACCTCGAACGCCTCCACCAGCATCGTGACGAGCTGCGCGGCGAAGAGCGGGAACGCCTCGTCGAACGGCACGTCGACGACCTCCGCCCCGGCGGCGCGCAGCTCGTCGAGCGCGGCGTCGAAGGCGGCGGCGGTGTCGTCGGTCAGCGCGGCGGCGTACCGCACGAGGTCGCCCGGGACGCCGATGCGTACGCCCGCGAGGTCGGCGAGCGGCGGCCGGGACAGCTCCGCGGGCCGGTCCGCCATCACGGCGAGCAGCCGTGCGCACTCCCAGGCCGTACGCGCCAGCGGGCCCGCCGTCTCGACCGACCGCGCCAGCGGGCGGACGCCGGCGGCCGGCAGCAGACCCTGTGTGGGCTTCAGCCCGGTCACGCCGCACAGCGCGGCCGGGATCCGGATGCTGCCGTTGCTGTCGGTGCCGACGCCCGCGTCGAAGAACCCGGCGGGGATGCCGTTGGCGCTGCCGCAGCTCGACCCGCCGGTCCACCGGTGGGGGTCCCACGGGTTGCGGGGCAGCGGGAACGTCGCGTCCGGGTCCGGCCGGGACAGCGCGTGCTCGGCCATCGTGGTCTTGCCCACGATCACCGCGCCGGCCGCGCGCAGCCGCGCCACCAGGGTCGCGTCGCGGTCGGCCCACCAGCTCGCGTCGTGCACGACGCTCTGGCAGGTGCTCGGCGCGCCGGCGACGGCGACAACGTCCTTGACGCCGATCAGCGTGCCGCGCAGCGGCCCGTCGGTGCCCGCATCGTCGATCGGGAAGCGGTGCAGGAAGGTGCCGAGCATCGGCCCGAGCCGGTCGGCCCGCTCGGCGGCGGCGAGGCGGTCCATGTCAGCTCACCACCGGGTGCTCGTGCCGGCCGGTCGCGACGGCCCGCGGCGGGGCCGGTGGCGCGGCACGATTACCGGCCAATTCCGGTTCCGTTCCCGTTCCGGTGGCCCGGAAAAAGTCGCTGTGCGGAAAGGCGAACAGCTCAGCCGTGATGTCGTCACGGACCATGACGTCCGTCTTCCCGTCGCCGTTCGACGAATGACGGTCACCGTTCCGCTTCTGGCGTGCCACGAACACCTCCCCGCACGGGCCGCGGATTTGCGCAGCCCAGGACCACGACAGGTCCGACGATGGCGCGTACGGCCGTCGCGGGGTAACCCCTACGGTCACCCCTCACCACCCCGGAATAAGGCGCCTCGGACGCCAATTCTCACGGCGGCGGCCCCGGAATTCCTGGCTCCCTACCGCGCGGCGCTGCTAAATACTATTCGCATGCCCGCACCGATCTAAATGGGGAAATCAATGAGCAACGCAATCGCGAACCTCGTGGCCACACCCACGCTCGGTGCGGTGGATCCACAGGCGATCGACCTGTCGGACGTGCACAAGAGATACGGCGACGTGCGGGCCGTCAACGGCATCGACCTGCGGATCGCCCCCGGCGAGGTGGTCGCGTTGCTCGGGCCCAACGGCGCGGGCAAGTCCACGCTCGTCGACATGATCCTCGGGCTCACCCGCCCCGACCGCGGCGAGATCCGCGTCTTCGGGCACACCCCCCGGGAGGCCATCACCCGGGGCGTCATCGGGGCGACGCTCCAGGACGGCGCACTACTCGACGACGTGTCGATCCGCGAACTGCTCGCGATGGTGGCGTCGCTGCACGCCGCCCCGCTCCCGATCGCCGAGGTGCTGCGCCGCACCGACCTCACCGACATCGCCGACCGCCGGGGCCGGCTCTCCGGCGGCCAGCGCCAGCGGCTGCGACTGGCGATGACCCTCGTGTCCGACCCGAAGCTGCTGGTGCTCGACGAGCCGACGGTGGCGATGGACGTCGAGTCCCGCCACGTGTTCTGGGCCGCCATGCGGGAGTTCACCGACTCCGGACGCACCGTGGTGTTCGCCTCCCACTACCTGGAGGAGGCCGAGGAGTTCGCCGACCGGGTGGTGCTCGTCCAGGCCGGGAAGGTCATCGCCGACGGCACGGTCGCCGAGATCCGCTCCGTGGTGGCGGGGCGCTCGCTGTCGGCCACGGTCCCGGACGCGACGGTGGAGCAGCTGCGCCTGCTGCCCGGCGTGCAGAGTGTCGAATCCCGCGGCCAGCGCTTCGAACTCGTCTGCTCCGACTCCGACGCCGCCGCCCGGGAGCTGTTCGCGCGCCATCCGGGGGCGTACGACGTCGAGATCGGCGCCCTCGGCCTGGAACAGGCGTTCCTGGCCCTCACCTCCACGAAGGGCGGGGCCGCCTGATGAGCACGGGCTTCCTCAAGATCGAAGTGAAGCGGGTGATCCGGGCCCGCAAGTTCTGGATCGTCGCGTTCCTGTTCCCGACGCTGCTCTACCTGATGCAGGCCAACCTGTTCCGCGGCGAGGTCGTCGAGCGCACCGGCATCGACTTCAGCGAGCACCTGCTGGGCGGTCTCGCCGCCTTCGGCGCGCTCTTCGTCGCGCTGAACGTCGGCACCCGGGTGGCGATCGAGCGGTCGACGGGGTGGCAGCGTCAACTGCGCATCACCCCGCTGTCGCCGACGTCCTACCTGACCGCGAAGCTGGCCGCGGCGATGGTGGTGGCGCTGCCGGCGATCACGGCGGTCGCGCTCACCGGCGCGCTGTTGCAGGGCGTCCAACTGCCGCTGGCCGGCTGGCTCCAGCTGGTGCTCGGAGTCTGGCTCGGCACGCTGCCGTTCGCGCTGCTGGGCGTCTTCATCGGCCAGATCGCCACGGCCGAGAGCGTGCAGGTCCTCACCTCCGTCTCGCACATGCTGCTCGGCGTGCTCGGCGGCGCGCTGTTCCCGTCGGTCGCGTTCCCCGAGTGGCTCCAGAAGGTGTCCGCTGTCATGCCGAGCCACTGGCTGGCCGAGGTCGGCCACAGCCCGTTCGAGGACGACTCCCGGCTCGGGCTCGCGGCCCTGGTGCTCGTCGGGTGGACCGTCGTGCTCGGCGGCGCCGTGACCCTGCGGTACCTGCGGGACAGCGCCCGCGTCTGACCGCCCGCGACCGGGAGCGGACGGCCGCCCGAGCACCTGCACGACGAACGTACGCATCGCTACGACGAGGGATTGCATCGTGAAGAAGAACTCCTGGCAGATACTGCGCAAGGGCGGGCAGGGCGGCCTCACGCTCACCGTCGACTTCACCAGCACCGGCCGCACCCAGGCGTGCTTCCGCGACCTGGTCCCCCTGTTGAGCGCGCCCGGCGAGATCTGGGAGACCGTGGCACCCGCCTCCGGCGCCGAGGACACGATGTCCGGCGCCGACTACGTCGAGCGGTGGGCGAAGGCCGTCCGCCGGCGGGAGCGCACCGTCGACACCGTGATCGGCTACTGCGTGGGCGCGGTCTTCGCCGCCCCCCTCGCGTCCCGGCTGGCCGAGTCGCAGGACGAGGCGCCCAGGCTGGTCCTGCTGGACCCGGAGCTGCCGAACATCGTCGGGCTCTACCGGGACTTCCACGCCGCCGCCGACGCGCTGCGGACCATCCTCTCCCCGGAGGAGATCGCCGCGTTCCACGCCGACGGCCAGGCAGTCCAGGAGAAGTACGGGCTGGAGGACCTCACCCTCATCGGTCCCGCGCTCGCCGGGATCTTCCGCGACGCGATCGACGTGGCGGGCCGCCGGCTCGGGCTGGACGACGACGTCCGGGGCGAACTGGGCGGCAGCTTCGCGTCGTTCGTCGGCTACCTGCGGGCGGCGGCGGAGATCGACCCGACCCCGCAGTGGGCCACGGCGACGGCGATCACCTCCGCGCACTCCACCCAGCGGGGACAGGTCTTCGGGCGCACCATCCCGCTCGACGTCGACCACGACCAGATGCTGCGCCACCCCGACGTCGCCGCGGCGGTCTCCGGCCTGATGACCGGCGCGGACTCCGGTCTGCGGATGGCGGGGTAGCGCGATGGCACCGGGCCGGGCGGGCCGCGAGCCCGCGCTCTTCACCGACCTGTTCGCGGAGCAGGTGCGGCGCACCCCGGACGCCACCGCCGTCGTGTGGGGCGAGCACCGCAGGACGTACGCCGAACTGGACGCCGAGGCGAACCGGCTCGCGCACCGGCTGGTGTCGCTCGGCGCGGGCCCGGAGCGGCTCGTCGCGATCGGGATCTCCTCCGCGCACCTGGTGGTGGCCGCGCTCGCCACCCTCAAGGCCGGGGCGGCCTACCTGCCGCTGGACCTGAGCTACCCGCCGCAGCGGCTGGAGCACATGCTCACCGACGCGCGGCCCATGCTGCTGCTGACCACCGGCGACGACCAGCACGCGCTGCCGGCGTCCGACACGCCGCGGGTCCTCCTCGACGAGCCGGCCGCGTACGCCGGCCAGCCGGACACCGACGTCACCGACGCCGACCGGCTCGCCCCGCTGCGGCCCGCCAACACGGCGTACGTCATCTACACCTCCGGCTCCACCGGCAGCCCGAAGGGCGTGGTGATCGAGCACCGCCAGCTCGGCACGTACCTGCGCCACGTCGTGGCGGCCTACCCGGGCGTACGCGGCCGGGCGCTGCTGCACTCCTCGTTCGCGTTCGACCTGACGGTCACCGCGTTCTACGCGCCGCTGATGACGGGCGGCTGCGTGCACGTCGGCGCCCTGGAGGAGATGGGCACCCCCGCCGCGGGACCGTCCGGGCAGCAGCGGCCCACGTTCGTGAAGGTGACGCCGTCGCACATCCCGCTGCTCACCGCGCTGCCCGCCGAGGCGTCCCCGACCGGGGAGCTGATGGCCGGTGGCGAGCTGCTGCTCGGCGAGACCGTCGACGCCTGGCGCCGCCGGCACCCCGGCGCGCGGGTGGTCAACGAGTACGGCCCGACGGAGACGACGGTCGGGTGCAGCACGGTGGTCATCGAGCCCGACCAGCCGGTGCCGCCGGGGCCGCTGCCCATCGGCCAGCCCATGCCCGACGTGCGCTTCCACGTGCTGGACGAGGAGCTGCGCCCGGTCACGCCCGGCGAGATCGGCGAACTGCACATCGCGGGTGCCCAGCTGGCCCGGGGCTACCTGGGCAGGCCGGCGCTGACCGCCGAGCGCTTCCTGCCCGACCCGTTCGGCCCGCCCGGCTCGCGCATGTACCGCTCGGGCGACCGGGTCCGGCCCACCGAGGACGGCGAGTACGAGTTCTGCGGGCGGGTCGACACCCAGGCCAAGATCCGCGGCTACCGCATCGAGCTCGGGGAGATCGAGGCGGCGCTGCTGCGCCGCCCGGAGGTGCGGCACGCGGCGGTGGTCATCCGCACGGACACCCCGGAGGTCAAGCAGCTCGTCGCGTACGTGGTGCCCGGGGCGGACGGGAAGGTCGATCCGCAGCAGGTGCGCAAGGACCTCGCGGAGACCCTGCCCGACTACATGGTGCCGAGCGCCGTGGTGAGCCTCGCGGCGCTGCCGCTGACCGTGAACGGCAAGCTCGACACGGCGGCCCTGCCGGCGCCGGAGGTCGCGGCGACCCCGGGCGGGCGGGCGCCGGCCGACGAGTTGCAGGCCCTGCTGTGCGAGCTCTTCGCCACCTACACCGCCGTCTCCTCGATCGGCGTCGACGACGACTTCTTCGTCCGGGGCGGCACCAGCCTCGGCGCCGCCCAACTGGTCAACGAGGCACGCAGGCGCGGGCTCACGCTGTCGCTGCGCGACGTGCTGGAAAACCGGACCGTGGCGCGACTCGCCGAGGTCTGCGCCGACACCGACCGAGGGGACGAGTGAGCATGACCATCGCAGCCAGCAGGAAGGAAGCAGCCATGTGGCTGCTCGAGCGGCTGGTGCCGGACACCGGGGTCAACAACGTGGCGGTCGCCTTCGAGGTGGCCGGCAGGATCGACCGCGAGCTGTTCACGGCGGCGCTGCGGGCGGTCCTGGCCCGCCACGAGGTGCTGCGCACCGTGTTCCGCTCCGACGACGCGACGCTCACCCGGGAGGTGCTCGACCAGGTCGACGTGCCCCTGGTGGACGTCGCGGCGGGCGACGACGGGATGGACGCCGACCTGACCGCGTTCGCCGCCGAGCCCTTCGCGATCGACGGCCGCCCCCTGCTGCGGGCGGGCGTCCGCGCGGGAGCGGACGGCGACGTGTGCTGCGTCGTCGTGCACCACCTGATCTTCGACGCCATGTCGACCACGATCCTGCTGCGCGAGCTGCTCGCCGCGTACGAGGCCGTCGCGGCGGGACGCCGGCCGGACGACGCCCCGGTGGCCGCGCTCGCGGAACGCGCGCCGGACGAGCGCAGCGTCGCGTACTGGCGCAAGAACCTCGACGGGCTGCGGCCCGCCGAGGCGGGTCTGTGGTGCGCCCGGCCGCCCGTCGGGGCGCCGTCCCTGCGCGCCCGGACGGTCCACCACGAGCTCTCCGAGCCGGCCCGCGCCGTGGTGCGCCGCTTCCAGCGCGAACTGCGCGCCTCCGAGGCGGTCGTGCTGCTCGCGGCGTACTCGGTGCTGCTCGCCCAGCACGGCGCGGGCTCCGACGTGGTCATCGGCACCCCGGTGAACGTCCGCGACCAGCGCAGCATGAAGGCCATCGGCTACCACGCGAACCTGGTGCCGCTGCGGGTCCGGGTCGATTCGGACGCCGACTTCCGCGCCGTCGTCAAGCAGACGCGCAGCACCTTCCTGGAGGCGATCAGCCACGCCGACGTACCGCTGGAGCACGTGTCCCCCGCCGTGCTCGGCGACGCGCCGTCGTCGTGGCGCAGCTCGTTCTTCCGGCACCTGTTCAACTACGTGCCCGGCACCGTCGACGCCTCCGCCACGCTGACCGGGATGCCGGTGCGCCACGTCATGGTGGAGAACGGCTACAGCCGCTTCGACCTGGAGTTCTTCATCATGCCGGGCGCGGCGGCGACCACCGTCCGCGCGGCGTTCTGCGTCGACGCCTTCGACGCGGCCGACGTCGCGCTGCTGCTGGAGCGGTACGACGCGCTGCTCGTGCAGCTGGGCGAGGACCTGGACCGGCCGGTGGCGCAGCTGTCCCGCCGGGGCGCGAGCGACCTCGCCCTGTCGGCGCCGCCGCCGCGGGCGGCCGCCACGGCGTCCGTGCTGGACGCGGTGCACGCGACGGTCGCCGCGAACCCGGACCTCGTCGCCGTGCAGGACGGCGCGGACGCCGTCACGTACGGCCAGCTGTGGTCGGCGGCGATCGCCACCCGGGACCTGGTCGCGGCCTCGGGCGGGAGCACGGTCGCCGTGCTGGCGCCGCGCGGCGCGGAGCTGGCCGCCGCGTGGCTCGGCGTGTGGCTGGCGGGCGCGCGGTGCGTCCTGCTCGACCCGACCCAGCCGATCCCCGACCTGGCCGCGCGGCTGGCCGACTCGGGCGCCGCGCCGGTGCTGGCGGCCGAGGGCCTCCCCGTGCCCGGCGCGGTGCGCATCCCCGCCGCCGACGCGGCGCGCACCGACGCGCCGGCCGGGCCCGACCTCGACGCGGCGGCCTACCTGGCGTACCAGGTCGACGCGCCCGCGCCGCTCGCGGTGACGGTCACCCACCGGGCCCTGGCCGGCGCGGTCGCGCAGCTTGCGGACCGGGTCGCCACCGGGCCGGCCGTCACCTCCTGGCTGAGCAGCTCCGCCACCGACGCGGCGCTGACGGAGCTGCTGGTCGCGCTGACCACCGGCGGCCGGGTCGTCGTCGCCCCCGACCGGGCCCGCACCGACGGCCACGCGCTCGGCGAGCTGGTGGAGCGGCACGGGGTGGGCGTGGTGCAGGCGCCGCCGGCGGTGTGGCGCCAGGTGGTCGAGCACGCCGGTGCCCGGCTTGCGGGCCGCGCCGTCCTGGTGTCGCACGAACCGCTCCCCCGCCCGCTGGCCGCGCAGCTGCGCGCCACCGGCGGCACGCCGCACCACGGCTACACCACGCCCGGCGTCGCCGGGTACGCCGCGCTCGGCGGCGGACGGGACTCCACGGGTGTCCTCCCGGCGGCCCGCGTGTTCGTCACCGAGCCCGGCACCGGGCACGAGCTGGGCATCGGCGTACGCGGCGAGCTGTGCGTCGCGGGCGACGCCCTGGCCGCCGGCTACCACGGCCGGCCGGAGCTGACCGCCGTCCGGTTCGGCGAGCACCCGACGCACGGGCGGTTCCACCGCACCGGTGACCTCGCGCGCCTGCTGCCGGACGGCCGGGTCGAGGTCGTCGGCCCGCTGTCGGCCCAGGTACGGGTAGCCGGCCAGCGGATCCACCTCTGCGACGTCGAGTCCGTCCTCGCCGCCCACCCGGACGTGGAGGCGGTCGCCGCCGTCGGGTCCGGCGGCGACGCGCAGGACGTCACGGTCGTCGCGTTCGTCGAGTCCCGCAAGCCCGACGTGGCGGAGCGGCTGCGCGAGCACGCCCGCGCCGCCCTGCCGTGCACGCCCGAACTGGTCGTGCTGAACCAGCTGCCGGTCACCGTGGCGGGCACCGTGGACCGCGCGGCCCTCGTCGCGCTCGCCGCGGCGCGCGCGTCGGCCGAGGCCGACCCGCCGGACGAGACGACCGCCGCCCTCGTCGGGATCTGGACCGAGATGCTCGACCGGCCGGGCCTACACGCGGACTCGAACTTCTTCGCCAGCGGTGGCCACTCGCTGCTGGGCGCCCAGCTCGTGCAGCGGGTGCGGACCGAACTGGCGATGCCGGTCCAGCTCGCCGACCTGTTCGCCAACCCGACGCCACGGCAGCTCGCGGAGCACCTGCAGGACGCGTTCTGGGACGACGACGAGGACGACGACTGACCGATCGCTCCACCCCCACACCGTCTCGAACCTCAGCAGAGGAGGCTCGGCGTGACCGTAGACGTCCAGCCCACACGCAGTACCGACCGTTCGATCGTCCTGACCCCCGAGGAGAACATCGAGGTCGACACGATCGCCCGCTACCTGGCGGGCCGACCGCCGCGCCTGGTGGACTCGGCCGCCTGGCTCGGGTCGGCCCGCGAGCTGTCCAACAACCTGCCCGTACGACTGCGCCAGATGGTGCGGCGCTTCGCCTGGGATCCCGGGCCCGACGCCGTGCTGCTGGTGCGCAACCTGCCCGTGGACGCCGACGAGCTGCCCGCCACGCCCACCGTGGCCGGCTCGGCGCAGCGGGAGTCCACCGTGCCCGCCGCCGCGCAGGTGCTGCTCGGGTTGCAACTCGGGGAGCTCATCGCCTTCAAGGAGGAGAAGAGCGGCGCGCTGGTGCAGGACGTCGTGCCGGTGCCGGGGATGGAGAAGTTCCAGGGCAACGCGGGCTCGGTGATGCTCTCCATGCACGTGGAGAACGCCTTCCACGTCTACCGTCCGGACTACGTCGGGCTGCACTGCCTGCGCAACGACCACGACAACGTGGCCGGGTTGCAGGTGACGTCGATCCGCAACGCGCTGCCCCTGCTGTCCGAGCAGGCCCGCAAGGTGCTGCACGAGCCACGGTTCGTCACCGAGCCGCCGGCGTCGTTCGGCGACCTGCGCAGCGCGCCGGAGCCGCACGGCATCCTCAGCGGCAGCCCCGAGGACCCGGACGTCCAGGTCGACTTCGAGAGCTCGTTCCCCCTCGACCCCGAGGCCGCGCAGGCGCTGTCGCTGCTCGGCGACGCGCTGCGCACCGTGCGCAGGACGTTCATCCTGGAGCCCGGCGACCTCGCGTTCGTCGACAACCGGCTGGCCCTGCACGGCCGCACCGAGTTCACGCCCCGCTACGACGGCCGCGACCGGTGGCTGCAGCGGATCTTCGTGCACCGCGACTTCCGGCGCTCCCGGGCCCTGCGCCCGGACGACGGGAACGTGCTCAACAGCGGCAGCTGACGGCCCGGCCCCGAGCCGGCAGGTCGGCGCCGGTCCGTACGCGACGGACCGGCTCGTCGACGACGGACCGTGGACGCGGTGGTGATCGGCTCCGGAATCCGGCAGCCGCACCACCGCGTCCCTTTCGCGCGCCCCGCCCGCTGGAAGTTCCCTCTCGGCCGCGGTGTCTCGTCCCGCGGCCGTGCCCGCGCGCCATTTCGCCCGGGGGTGTTCTCCCCCCGAGGCCGCCGTTTCGCATCTCTGCGCCGGGGCCGACCGCCACGCGCCCCCTCGACCGCACTCCGCGCCGCATTCGCCACTGGGCGGCGGCTCGCGTCAATACCTCATACGGGCCGCGGAATCGTCGCGGCGTGCCGGCGCGCGGCCTTCTCCGGCACGCGATCCTCGTGGCGCCCCGGCGTAGGGAGCGCGGGCGGCCGGCGAGCGGAGCGCGACGGGGAGAGAGCCCGTCCCGGTCCACGCCGTTACCGATCCGCACGAGCTCACGGGCCCCGTTCCCACGTCACACGTGCGCCGTTCACCTGGCCCGAATGAGGAACTCACGCCCCACCACCACCCGACAATGCCTGACCAGCAACTCCACACTGACGACCCGATAACCCACACCATGCACCCCCACCTCCTGCGGGGTGCCCTAGGGGTGCCTCGCCAATGACCACCGATGGGAAACTCCAACCCCCGCCGAAAACGCACCACCCACGCCACAACCCACCCGGAGGAACCCATGAAATTCTCCGTACTCGGCAGCACCGAAGTCACCAACAACGGCCACCACCTCGA
>NZ_JBFABA010000040.1:0-54810 GCF_040640115.1 Micromonospora sp. NPDC023644
CCGCCGACGTGCTGCCCGACGACGCCGTGCTGGCCGTCGCCGTGCAGCGCAAGGACCGGCCGGAGGCGCACGCGCTCCTGCACGCCCTGGCCGAGCTGCACGTGCACGGCGTTCCCGTGAGCTGGCAGCCGTGGTTCGCCGACACCGGCGCGCGCCGGGTCGACCTGCCCACGTACGCCTTCCAGCACCAGCGGTACTGGCCCGAGGGCTCGCCCGCGAAGCAGGCCGCCCCGGACGGCGGCGACGCCGAGTTCTGGGCCGCCGTCGAGCGTGGCGACCTGGCCGCCCTCGCCGCCGAACTCGGCGACGACCCCCAGGCACTGGACGCCCTCAGCCCGGCGCTGCCGGTCCTCTCGCGCTGGCGTCAGCTCCGGTCCCGGGACACCGCACTGGACGGCTGGTCCTACCGGGTCGGGTGGGAGCCGGTGCGGCCGGCCCCGGCGACCGGACTGGCCGGGCGGTGGCTGGTGGTCACCGCCGACAGCGGCGCCGACGCGGGCGTGGCGAAGACCCTCACCCAGGCGGGCGCCAGGGTGGACTCGCTGACCGTGCCATCCACCCTCACCCGCGCCGACCTGGGCGAACGGCTGCGCCGGACCAGCGGGGAGGGCTGGGCCGGGGTGCTCTGCGTCCTGCCCCGTCAGGACCGGCCGCCGGCGCACACGCCCGCGGTGCCCGCCGGCACGGCGGTGCTGCTCACCCTCGTCCGGGCGCTGACCGACACCGGCCTGCCGGGCCGGGTGTGGGCGCTCAGCCGGACCGCGATGCCGGTCACGGCGGGGGAGCGGGTCGACGACGTCTGGGCGGCCCTGGCCTGGGGCCTGGGCCGGGTCGTCGCCCTCGAACAGCCGGACCGCTGGGGCGGCCTGGTCGACCTGCCCGACCGCGCCGACCGGAGCACCCGCGCCGGGCTCGTCGCGGTCCTGGCCGACGGCACCCTGGACCAGGTGGCCGTCCGCCGCAACGGCCTCTTCGGCCGGCGGCTGGTGCCGGCCGCGCCGCCCGCCGGGTCGGGCTGGCGGCCCGCCGGGACGGTGCTGGTGACCGGCGGTACGGGTGCGTTGGGTCGGCACGTGGCCCGTTGGTTGTTGGCCAACGGGGCGGCCGAGGTGGTGCTGGCCTCGCGGCGGGGTCCGGCGGCGCCGGGTGCGGCGGAACTGGTGGCCGAGTTGGGTGCGGTGCGGGTGGTGGCGTGCGACGTCACCGACCGGGCGGCGGTCGACGCGCTGGTCGCCGGCCTGCCGGGGCTGACCGCCGTCGTGCACACCGCCGGCGCGTCCGGCGGCACCACCCCGGCGTACGAGGTGACCGACGGCGAGCTGTCGGAGACCCTGGCCGGCAAGGTGCTCGGCGCCGTGCACCTGGACGCCGCCTGCCGGGGCCGGGACCTCGACGCGTTCGTGGTCTTCTCCTCGGTCGCCGGCGTCTGGGGCGGCGGCGGCCAGGCCGGCTACGCGGCCGGCAACGCCCTGCTCGACGCCCTCGTCGCCGCCCGCCGGGCGGCCGGCCTGCCCGCCACCGCCCTGGCCTACGGCCCGTGGGCGGAGGACGGCATGGCCTCCGGCGAGACCGCGGACGGCCTGCGCCGCCGCGGGTTCACCCCGCTCGCGCCCGACGCCGCCGTCGCGGCGCTGGGCCGCTGGGTGAACGCCCCGGAGGCGGCGCCGGTGATCGTCGACGTCGACTGGTCCCGGTTCGTCACGGCGTTCACCGCCGCGCGGCCGAGCCACCTCTTCGACCGGGTCGCCCCGGCGACCGCCGAGGAGCCGCAGCGGCCGGAGAGCGCGGTCGCCACCGACGGGCTGCGGGCCAGGCTCGTCGCCCTGCCGGCGACCGGCCAGGAGGCGCTGCTGGTCGACCTCGTCCGCGCGGAGGCGGCGGCGGTCCTCGGCCACCCCACGACCGACCAGGTGCCGGCCGACCGGGCGTTCCGCGAGCTGGGCTTCGACTCCCTCGCCGCCGTGCAGCTGCGGGACCGGCTGGGTCGGGTCACCGGCCTGACCCTGCCGTCGACCGTGGTCTTCGACCACCCGTCGGCGGCGGAACTGGCCCGCTTCCTGCGTACCGAAATCGTGGTCGGCGCGGACGGCGGCCCGGCCGCCGCCAGCGTGACCTCGGTCCGGCCGCCGGCCGACGAGCCGATCGCGATCGTCTCCATGGCCTGCCGCTTCCCGGGCGGGGTGTCGTCGCCGCAGGAGCTGTGGCGGCTGCTGGCCGACGGGGTGGACGCGGTGACGCCGATGCCCACCGACCGGGGCTGGGACCTCGACGCCCTGTTCGACAGCGACCCGGAGCGGGTCGGCACCAGCTACACCCGCAGCGGCGGGTTCCTGCGGGACGTGGCCGGCTTCGACGCCGCGTTCTTCGGGATCAACCCGCGCGAGGCCCTCGCGATGGACCCGCAGCAGCGCCTGCTGCTGCACACCACCTGGGAGGTGTTCGAACGCGCCGGCATCGACCCGCACCGGGTGCGCGGCTCCGCCACCGGCGTCTTCATGGGCACCAACGGGCAGGACTACGCCACCCTGCTGCTGGGCGCCCGGTCCCAGGTGGAGGGCTACCAGGCGACCGGCAACGGCGCGTCGGTGGTCTCCGGCCGCCTGGCGTACTCGTTCGGGCTGCACGGCCCCGCCGTCACCGTCGACACGGCCTGCTCGTCGTCGCTGGTGGCGCTGCACCTGGCCGCGCAGGCGCTGCGCAGCGGCGAGTGCGACCTCGCCCTGGCCGGCGGCGTGACGGTGATGTCGACCCCGGGCGCGTTCCTGGAGTTCTCCCGGCAGCGCGGCCTCGCCGCCGACGGGCGGGTCAAGGCGTTCGCCGAGGCCGCCGACGGCACCGGCTGGGGTGAGGGCGTCGGCGTCCTGCTGCTCCAGCGGCTCTCCGACGCCCAGCGCGACGGCAACCGGATCCTCGCCGTCGTACGGGGCAGCGCGGTCAACCAGGACGGCGCGAGCAACGGCCTCACCGCGCCGAACGGGCCCGCGCAGCAGCGGGTCATCCGGCAGGCCCTGGACAACGCCGGCCTGACCCCGGGCGACGTGGACGTCGTCGAGGCGCACGGCACCGGCACCACCCTCGGCGACCCGATCGAGGCGCAGGCGCTGCTGGCGACGTACGGCAGGGACCGTTCCGCCGACCGGCCGCTGTGGCTCGGGTCCGTGAAGTCGAACATCGGCCACACCCAGGCCGCCGCGGGCGCCGCCAGCCTCATGAAGATGGTGCTGGCCCTGCAACACGAGGTGCTGCCGGCGACCCTGCACGTCGACGCGCCGACCCCGCACGTCGACTGGACGTCCGGCGCGCTGGCGCTGCTCACCGAGGCGCGGCCGTGGACCGCCGACGACCGGCCCCGCCGGGCGGGCGTCTCCTCCTTCGGGATCAGCGGCACCAACGCCCACGTGATCCTGGAACAGGCCCCGGACGGGCCGGAGCCGGTCGATTCCGCCGGGGAACGGCCCGAGGCGACCCTGCCGTGGCCGGTCTCCGCCGCGGACCTGCCCGTGCTGCGCGAGCAGGCCGGCCGGCTGGCCGACCGGGTCGCGACCGACGACGACCCCGCCGACCTGGTCGCCTGGGCGCTCGCCGACGGCCGGGCCCACCTCGGCCAGCGGGCCACCGTGGTCGCCGCCGACCGGGCCACCCGGGTCGCCGCGCTGCGGGCCCTGGCCGGCGGCGAGGCGCACCCCGCGCTGGTCACCGCCCGGCGGCGCGCGGGCGGCCTCGCGGTCCTCTTCTCGGGCCAGGGCGCCCAGCGCCCCGGCGCCGGCCGGCAGCTGTACGACACGTTCCCGGTGTTCGCGGCGGCCCTCGACGAGGTCTGCGGCGAGCTGGACCACCAGCTGCCGCAGCCGCTGAAGCCGGTGCTGTTCGCGGCCGACGGCAGCGCGGAGGCCGCGCTGCTCGACGAGACGGTGTTCACCCAGGCCGCGCTGTTCGCGCTGGAGGTGGCCCTGTTCCGGCTGGTCGAGTCGTTCGGGGTGGTGCCCGGGCACGTCGCCGGGCACTCGATCGGCGAGATCGCCGCCGCGCACGTCGCCGGGGTGCTCTCCCTCGCGGACGCCGCCACGCTGGTGGCCGCCCGGGGCCGGCTGATGCAGGCCCTGCCCGCCGGTGGCGGGATGCTCGCCGTCGCCGCCGACGAGGCGGCGGTGGTCGAGTCGCTGGCCGGGCTGACCGACCGGGTCGGCGTCGCGGCCGTCAACGGTCCCACCTCCGTGGTGGTCGCCGGGGCCCTCGACGCCCTCGACGGGCTGGAGCGCCTCTGGCAGGAGCGCGGGGTACGCACCCGGCGGCTGCGGGTCAGCCACGCGTTCCACAGCCCGCTGATGGAGCCGATGCTGGCCGGGTTCCGGGCCGTCCTCGACGGGCTGACGTTCGGCGCGCCGCTGCTGCCGATCGTGTCGAACCTGACCGGGCGGCTCGCCGAGCCCGACGAGATCCGTACGCCCGACTACTGGATGCGGCACGTCCGGGAGGCCGTCCGGTACGCCGACGGGATCGCCGCGCTGCGCGACGCGGGCGTGGACACCTTCCTGGAACTCGGCCCGCAGGCCGTGCTGACCGCGATGACCGCCGGCCTGCTGCCCACCGACGAGGACGGGACGGCCGTGGCGGCGCTGCGCGCCGGCGTCGACGAGCCGGCCGCCCTGCTGTCCGCGTTGGCCGTCCTGGACGGCACCGGGCGGGACGTCGACTGGGCGGCGGTGCTCGCCGTGCTGGCCGGCCCCCGTCCGGATGCCCGCCGGCTGCCCGAGCTGCCGACGTACGCGTTCCGGCCGCAGCGCTACTGGCCGACCCTCGACGCGGCCCCGACCCCGGCCGCCGACCCGGTGGACGACGCGTTCTGGCGCGCGGTCACCGACGGCGACCTGGACCGGCTCGGCATCGACCCGGACCAGCCGCTGCGCGACCTGCTGCCGGAACTGGAGTCGTGGCGGCGCCGCCAGCAGCTCGACGGCACCCTGGCCGGCTGGCGGTACCGGGTCACCTGGGAGCACCGGGCGCTGACCGGCGCCGACCCCGGCACCTGGCTGGTGGTGGCCCCGCCGCACCAGGTCACCGACCGGGTGCTCGCCGCCCTCACCGCCGGCGCCGCGACGGTGCACCTGCTGACCGTCGACCCGGCCACGGCCACCCGGGACGGCCTCGCCGCCGACCTCGACCGGCTCGCCGCCGCGCACCAGCCGACGGCACTGCTCTCCCTGCTGGCGCTGGACGAGGCGCCGCACCCGGAGCAGACCGCGCTGCCGACCGGCCTGGCGGCGAACCTGCTGCTCGTGCAGGCGCACACCGGCCGCTCCGGCCCGCCCGTGCCGCTGTGGCTGGCCACCACCGGCGCCGTCGCCGTGGACGACGAACCGGTCGTCCACCCGACGCAGGCCACCACGTGGGGCCTCGGCCTCGTCGCCGCGCTGGAGCACCCCCGGCACGTCGGCGGAGTCGTCGACCTGCCGGCGGGCCACGGCGAGGCGGCGTACGCGGCCCTGACCCGGGCCCTCACCAACGTCGACGGGGAGGACCAGCTCGCCGTCCGGGAGGGCGGCGTGCACGCCCGGCGTCTGGTCCGCGACACCGGGCGGCCGGCGGCGGGCGGCGGGTACCGCCCGAACGGCACCGTCCTGCTCAGCGGCGGGACCGGCGCCCTCGCCCGGCACACCACGGACTGGCTGGGCCGCCAGGGCGCCGAGGTGCTCCCGCTGGCCGAGCCGGCCACGGGCAAGCTCGGTGACCTGATGGAGCAGCTCGCCGCCGAGAGCCGACCGGTGACCGCGCTCGTGCACGTCCCGACGGAGACCGGCTCGGTGCCCCTGGCCGAGCTGACCCTCGCCGGCCTGGCCGCCGACCTGGCCGCCACCGTCGGTGACGTCCCGAGGTACGCCGACGAGCTCGCCCACCGGCCGCTCGACGCGTTCGTGCTGTGCACCTCCACCACGGGGGTGTGGGGCGCGGGCGGCCGGGCCGGCCAGTCCGCCGGCGACGCGCTGCTGCACGCCCTCGCGGCGAACCGGCGGCACGGCGGCCTGGTGGCCACCGCCGTGGCATGGGGTCCGTGGCGCGACGATCCCGAGTCGGCCGAGCTGGCGCAGCTGCGCCGCCGCGGCCTGCCGGGCCTGCCCCCGGAACTGGCCGTCGAGGCGTTCGGGCAGGCGCTGCGTGCGGAGGCGGCGCTCGTGGTCGCCGACGTGCGCTGGGACCGGTTCGTGCCGACGTTCGCGTCGATGCGGCCGTGCCCGCTGCTGACCGGGGTCCCCGAGGCGGGCGCGGCGATGCCCGCCGACGACGACCGCCAGCCGGCGGACGACGAGGCGGCGACCGCGCTGCGGGAGCGGCTGCGCCCGCTGAGCCCCGCCGAACGGGAGGGCGTCCTCGTCGAACTCGTGGGCGGCCTGGCGGCGACCGTGCTCGGCCACACCGGGGGCGCGGGGCTGGAGCCCGACCGCGCGTTCCGCGAGGTCGGCTTCGACTCGATGACGGCCGTGGAGCTGCGCAACCGGCTCCGCGCCGCCACCGGCGTCCAGCTGCCCGCCGCCGTGGTGTTCGACTACCCCACGCCGGCGGCGCTCGCCCGGCACCTGCGCGACCGGCTCGTCGAGGACGGCGCCGCCGCGGCCGCCCCGCTGCTCGCCGAGCTGGACCGGCTCGACGGCGTCTTCGCGGCCGACGCGCCGGACCGGCTGACCCGGCAGAAGCTGCTGGTGCAGCTGCAGGCGTTCGTCGCCCGGTGGGGCGACGACCGGGGCCCCGTCGAGGAGAAACCGGCCACGCACACCCTCGACGACGCCACGGACGCCGAGATCTTCGATTTCATCCACCGCGAGCTGGGCGGCCCCGGCGGCAATTTGCCGGGCATCTAGAAATGGTGTGGCGCGGCCGTTGTCGACGGTTGTGACACGATCGGCCGGGCGGGCCTGACCACCCGCCCGGCCGCACCCCGCGAGGGCGGTGCGCCGGACCGCTCGCAGGGCGGGTCGGCCCAGCCTGCGCGCCCGCCGCCTAGGGGCACCCGTAGGGGCAGGCTAGGGGTTGTGACCGCCGTCCGGCGACAATTACCTTTCGTCCGGCGCGTAAGACCTGGTGGGGGCTGAAACGCTTTTTGTCTGGCAATTCGTGGTCGGCTGAATGGGCTTAGATCTTCGCGGCTTGTGGCGTCTGTGGACGGTATTGGGCCGCCTGTTTCTTTCCGGCCCGAAGAGGTGGCGTCAATGGCGACTGAAGATACGCTCCGGGAGTACCTGAAATGGGTGACGGCGGACCTTCACCAGACCAGGAGGAAGCTCGGCGAGCTTGAGGCGGCCAACCGGGAGCCGATCGCCATCGTCGGCATGGCCTGCCGGTTCCCGGGCGGGGTGGGCTCGCCCGAGGAGCTGTGGGAGCTGGTCGCCTCCGGTCGGGACGCCGTCTCCGCGTTCCCCGCCGACCGCGGCTGGGACCTGGCGCGGCTGTTCCACCCGGACCCCGACCACCCCGGCACGTCGTACGTCGCCGAGGGCGGCTTCGTCGACTCGGCCACCGACTTCGACGCCGGGTTCTTCGGCATCTCGCCGCGCGAGGCGCTCGCCATGGACCCCCAGCAGCGGCTGCTGCTGGAGACCTCCTGGGAGGCGTTCGAGCACGCCGGGATCGACCCCTCCGCGCTGCGCGGCCACCAGGTGGGGGTGTTCGCCAGCACCACCGGCCAGGACTACGTGGGGCTGCTCCAGCAGCCGCCGCCCGGCACCGAGGGCTACATCCTCACCGGCACCGCGGCCAGCGTCGTGTCCGGCCGGATCTCGTACGCGCTCGGCATCGAGGGCCCCGCCCTCACCGTCGACACGGCCTGCTCGTCGTCGCTGGTCGCGCTGCACCTGGCCTGCCAGGCGCTGCGGCAGGGGGAGTGCACCCTGGCGCTCGCCGGCGGGGCCACCGTCATGTCCACCCCGTCCGCCTTCATCGGCTTCAGCCGGCAGCGCGGCCTGGCCATGGACGGCCGGGTCAAGTCGTTCGCCGCCGCCGCCGACGGCACAGCCTGGGGCGAGGGGGCCGGCCTGCTGCTCGTCGAGCGGCTCTCCGACGCCCGGCGCAACGGCCACCCCGTCCTGGCCGTGGTGCGTGGCAGCGCGGTCAACCAGGACGGCGCGAGCAACGGCCTGACCGCCCCCAACGGCCCGTCCCAGCAGCGCGTCGTGCTCCAGGCGCTGGCCAGCGCCCGGCTCGCGCCGGAGCAGGTCGACGTCGTGGAGGCGCACGGCACCGGCACCACCCTCGGCGACCCGATCGAGGCCCAGGCGCTGCTGTCCACGTACGGGCAGGGGCGGCAGGCGGACCGGCCGCTCTGGCTCGGCTCGGTCAAGTCGAACATCGGGCACACCCAGGCCGCCGCCGGCGTGGCCGGGGTGATCAAGATGGTGATGGCGCTGCGGCACGGGACCGTGCCGGCGACGCTGCACGTCGACGAGCCCACCCCCAACGTGGACTGGACGGCCGGCGCGGTGTCGCTGGTGACCGAGCCGCAGCCGTGGCCCGCCGGGGAGCAGCCCCGCCGCGCGGGCATCTCGTCCTTCGGCATGAGCGGCACCAACGCCCACGTGATCATCGAGGAGGCGCCCGCCGCCGACCCGGCCCCGTCGGACGCCCCGGACGGCCCCGCCGCCGCGACCGACGCGGCCACCGTGCCGGACGCCGCCGACACCGCCCCGGTCACCGGGGCCGGCCTCGTGCCGGTGCTGGTCTCCGCCCGCGACGCCGAGTCGCTGGCCGCGCAGGCCACCCGCTGGGCCGACTGGCTCGACGGCCGCCCCGAGCTGCGGCTGACCGACGTCGGCTGGTCGTCGGTGCGCACCCGGGCCAGCCTCGAGCACCGGGCCGTGCTGCTCGCCGCCGACCGCGCCGACCTGAGCGACGGCCTGCGCGCGCTCGCCGCCGACGGCGACGCCCCGGGCCTGGTCACCGGCGCCGGCTCGCGCGGCGGCAAGCTCGCGTTCCTCTTCTCCGGCCAGGGCGCGCAGCGCAGCGGCATGGGCCGTGACCTCGCCGCCGCGTTCCCCGTCTTCGGCCGGGCACTGGCCGAGGTCTGCGCCGAGCTGGACCGGCACCTGCCCCGCCCGCTCGCCCCGGTGCTCTTCGCGCCCGAGGGCGACGAGGCCGCCGGGCTGCTCAACCAGACCCTCTACACCCAGGCCGGCCTGTTCGCCGTCGAGGTCGCGCTGTTCCGGCTCCTGGAGAGCTGGGGGATCGTCCCGGACGTCCTGCTCGGCCACTCGATCGGCGAGCTCTCCGCCGCGCACGTGGCCGGCGTGCTGTCGCTGCCCGACGCCGCCACGCTCGTCGCGGCCCGGGGTCGGCTGATGCAGGCCCTGCCGGCCGGCGGCGCGATGCTGGCCGTCCAGCTCCCCGCCGACGCGGTGCGGGCCGCCCTGGCCGGCATCGAGGACCAGGTCGCCGTCGCCGCCGTCAACGGCCCCACCGCCGTGGTCGTCTCCGGCGTGGCCGACGCCGTCGAGGAACTCGAACGCCGCTGGGCGGACCAGGGCGTACGGATGCGGCCGCTGCGGGTCAGCCACGCCTTCCACAGCCCGCTGATGGAACCCATGCTCGCCGAGTTCGCCGCCGTGGTGCGCGGGCTGGAGCTGCACCCGCCGGCGGTGCCGATCGTGTCGAACCTGACCGGCGCGGTCGCCGACCCCGACGAGATCCGCACCGCCGACTACTGGGTCCGGCACGTGCGGGAGGCGGTCCGGTTCGCCGACGGCGTCGAGCAGCTGCGCGCCCTGGGCGTGCGTACCTTCCTGGAGGTCGGCCCCAGCGGCGTGCTCACCGCGCTGGCCCGCGACATCCTGGCCGCGGACGACGACACCGCCGCCGTGGCGCTGCTGCGCCGGGACCGTCCCGAGCCCGCGTCCGTGCTCACCGCCCTCGCGGAGCTGCACGTCGGCGGGGTCGAGGTGGGCTGGGCAGAGCTGTTCGTCGGCGCGGACGCCGGGCGGGTGCCCCTGCCCGGCTACGCCTTCCGCCGGCAGCGGTTCTGGCCCGAGCCGCCGCCCGCCGCCCCCGACGCCGCCGCGCACGACGGCGACGACGAGTTCTGGACCGCCCTGGAGCAGGCGGACGTCGACACCCTCCGCAGCGAGCTGGGCGTCGGTCCGGACGACGACGCGCAGGTCCAAGCGCTGCTGCCGGCCCTGCCCGTGCTCACCTCCTGGCGCCGGTCCCGGCGGGAACGCTCCCTCGTGGACGGCTGGTCGTACCACGTGACCTGGCAGCCCGTGCCGGTCGAGGACACGGACGCCCCGGCGGGCCGCTGGCTGCTCGTGCTGCCGACCGACGACGCCCCGGCGTGGGCCGACCGCCTGGCCGGGCTCTTCGGCGACGCCGAGCCGCTGGTGCTGCGGGTCGGCGCGGCGGACCTCGACCGCGCGGCGCTCGCCGCCCGGCTGCGGGAGGAGATCGACGGCCGGCCGGTCGACGGCGTCCTCGCCGTGGTCGCCGGCCAGGACCGGCTGCTGCCCGAGCACCCCGGCGTGACCCTCGCCGCGGCCGGCGTCCTCGCCCTGGTCCAGGCGATGACCGACCTGGACCTGGTGGCGCCGCTGTGGTGCGTCACCAGCGGCGCGGTGGCGGCGGCCCCGGGCGACCGGGTCGCGCACCCGCTGCAGACCGAGGTCTGGGGTCTCGGCCGGGCGGCGGCGGTCGAACAACCGCACCGCTGGGGCGGCCTGGTCGACCTGCCGGCCACCGTCGACGACGCCACCGCCCGGCGGCTCGCCGCCGTGCTGGCCGGCCACGGCGGCGAGGACCAGGTGGCCGTGCGGCCCGGCGGGACCTGGGCCCGCCGGCTGAGCCCGGCCCCGCCTGCGGCGGACGAGCCCCCCGCCGGCGACTGGTGGTCCGGCACCGTCCTCGTCACCGGCGGCACCGGCGCCCTCGGCGGCCACGTCACCCGCTGGCTGCTCGACCGCGGCGTCGGGCGGGTGGTCCTGGCCAGCCGCCGGGGCACCGCCGCCCCGGCCGTGGCGGACCTGCTCGATGCGTACGGCGCCGACGGGCGGGTCGCCGTCGCCACCTGCGACGTCACCGACCGGCGGTCCGTGGCGGAGCTGGTGGACTCGCTGCCCGACCTGACCGCGGTCGTGCACGCCGCCGGCACCGACCAGCTCACCCCGCTGACCGACACCACCCTCGACGAGTTCTCCCACGTCGTCGCGGGGAAGGTGCTCGGCGCCCTGCACCTCGACGCCTGCCTCGCCGAGCGCGAGCTCGGCGCGTTCGTCATGTTCTCCTCCATCTCCGGCGTGTGGGGCAGCGCCGGGCAGTGCGCCTACGGCGCCGGCAACTCCCTGCTGGACGCCCTGGCCGTCAACCGGCGCGACCGGGGCCTGCCGGCCACCGCCGTCTCCTGGACGGCCTGGGGCGGCGCGCACGGCATGGCCGCCGAGAACGTGGCCACCGAGCAGCTCAACCGGATGGGCCTGCCGCCGGTCGACCCGGAGAAGGCGCTCGTCGCGCTGGACCGGGCGCTGCGCCGACCGACGCCCTGCGTGACCGTCGCCGACGTCGACTGGAGCCGGTTCCACCCCGCGTTCACCGTGGCCCGGCCCAGCCCGTTCCTGGGCGGCCTGCCGCAGGTGCGGGCGCTCGTCGCGCAGGAGGAGGCCGCCACGCCCACGGGCGGGGTCGCCGCGCCGCTGCGCCACCTCGCGGCGCTGCCCGCGGCGGAGCAGGAGCGGGAGCTGCTGAAGCTGGTCAACGAGCAGACCGCGGCGGTGCTGGGCCACGCCACGCCCGACGAGCTGCGCGGCCGCCCGTTCAAGGACCTCGGCTTCGACTCGCTGACCGCCGTCGACTTCCGGGGACGGCTGAACGCGGCCACCGGCCTGCGGCTGCCCACCACGCTGGTCTTCGACTACCCCACCCCCGCCGAGCTGGCCGCGCACCTGCGTGAGCTGGTGTCCGGCGCCGACCCGGTCGACGCCCCGCAGACCGTCGTCGTGGACGCCGACGAGCCCGTCGCGATCGTCGGCATGGCCTGCCGCTACCCCGGCGGCGTCGACGGGCCGGAGGCGTTCTGGCGGCTGGTCGCCGACGGCGTGGACGCGATCTCGCCGTTCCCCACCGACCGGGGCTGGGAGATCCCCGAGCCGGCGGAGGGGACCCACCCCCCGGCGGGCGGGTTCCTCTACGACGTGGCGGACTTCGACCCCGCCTTCTTCGAGATCTCGCCCCGCGAGGCCCTCGCCATGGACCCGCAGCAGCGGCTCACCCTCGAGGCGTCCTGGGAGGCGCTGGAACGGGCCGGGGTGGACCCGGCCGCGCTGCGCGGCACCCGCACCGGCGTCTTCGTGGGCGCCTCCACCTCCGGCTACGGCACCGGGCTGACCGAGGTCCCCGAGGGGGTCGAGGGCTACCTGATGACCGGCGCCGCGCACAGCGTCATCTCCGGCCGGGTCGCGTACGCGCTGGGGCTGGAGGGACCGGCCGTCACCGTCGACACGGCCTGCTCCTCGTCCCTGGTGGCGCTGCACCTCGCCGGGGCGGCGCTGCGGCGCGGCGAGTGCGACCTGGCGCTGGCCGGCGGCGTGGCGGTGATGGCCACCCCGACGGCGTTCCAGGAATTCTCCCGCCAGGGCGGCCTGGCCTCCGACGGGCGGTGCAAGTCCTTCGCCGCCACGGCGGACGGCACCGGCTGGTCCGAGGGCGTCGGCATGCTGCTCGTGCAGCGGCTCTCGGACGCCCGGCGGCAGGGCCGTCGCATCCTGGCCGTGGTGCGCGGCTCCGCCGTGAACTCCGACGGCGCGTCGAACGGCCTGACCGCCCCCAACGGGCCGTCCCAGCAGCGGGTGATCCGGCAGGCGCTCGCCAGCGCCGGCCTGGCGGCCACCGACGTGGACGTCGTCGAGGCGCACGGCACCGGCACCGTCCTCGGCGACCCGATCGAGGCGCAGGCCCTGCTGGCGACGTACGGGCAGGACCGGGGCGACGCCGGCCCGCTGCTGCTGGGCTCGGTGAAGTCGAACATCGGCCACGCGCAGGCCGCCGCCGGCGTGGCCGGTGTGATCAAGATGGTGCTGGCGATGCGGGAGGGCACCGTCCCGGCGTCGCTGCACGCGGACACGCCGTCGCCACACATCGACTGGTCCTCCGGCGACGTGGAGCTGGTGACCCGGTCCCGGCCGTGGCCGGCGGTCGCCCGGCCCCGCCGGGCGGCGGTCTCCTCGTTCGGGATCTCCGGCACCAACGCCCACGTGGTCGTCGAGCAGCCCACCGACGCCGAGGTGAGCGACGCCGAGCCGGCCCCCGCCCCGGCCGCGGGGCTGGTCGCCGCCGACGTGGTGCTCTGGCCGCTCTCGGCCCGCTCGGCCTCCGCCCTGGCCACGCAGGCGTCCCGGCTGGCCCGGCACGTGCGGGAACACCCCGGCCTCGCCCCGGCGGCGGTCGGCTGGTCCCTCGCCGCGACCCGGTCGGCGTTCGACCGGCGCGCCGCGATCCTCGGCGCGACCCCCGGCGACCTGCTGGCCGGCCTGGACTCGCTGGCCGCCGGCACCCCGGCGGGCAACGTGGTGACCGGCACCGTCGCCCAGCACGGCGCGGGCCCGGTGTTCGTCTTCCCGGCCGCCACCCCGGCGGGCGCGGCGGCCGGACTCGTGGGCCGCTGCCCGGTCTTCGACGCCACGCTCGCCGAGTGCCGGCAGGCCCTGGCGCCCTGGCTCGACGTCGACCCGGCCGCCCTGCTGACCGGCGCGGACGCCTCGTGGACCGAGCGGCCGGAGCTGGCCCGGCCCGTCCGGTTCGCCGTCGGGGTGGCGCTCGCCGCCGTCTGGCGGCACGCCGGCCTCACCCCGGCCGCGGTCGTCGGCGACGGCGACGGCGAGGTCGTGGCCGCCTGCGTGGCGGGCCTGCTGTCCCTGCCCGACGCCGCCCGGACGGTGGCGCTGCGGGCCCGGGCCGCCACCGGCGAGCTGGACGCCGACGGCCTCCGCGCCGCCCTGGCGGGGATCGCCCCGCAGCCCGGAACCGCCCGGCTGGCCTCCACCGCCACCGGGGACTGGGCCGACCCGGCCGCCCTCGGCGCCGACCACTGGGCCGACCCGGCCACCCTCGGCGCCGGCCAGCGGGCCGGGGGACCGGAGCAGCTCGACGCCGCCCTCCGCACCGCCGTCGACGCCGGACACCTGACCTTCGTGGAGGTCTCGCCGGAGCCGGCGCTGACCGCCCGGGTCGCCGCCGTCCTCGACGCGGCCGGCGCCACCGGCCACGTCCTGGACACCCTCGGCGGGACGGGCGACGCGGCCACCCGGCTGCTGACCGGCCTCGCCACCGCGCACGTCCTCGGCCTGGCGGTGGACCACCGCCGGCTGCTGCCCGAGGCCGAGCCGGTCGACCTGCCCACGTACGCCTTCGACCGGCACCGCTACTGGCTGGAGCGCACCGGCGCGCACCGCTCGGTCCTGCCCGCCGTGGGCCTCGACGTGGTCGACCACCCGCTGCTCAGCGCGGTGGCCGACCTGCCCGGCGACGAGGGGCTGCTGTTCACCGGCCGGATCACCCTCGCCACCCACCCCTGGCTGGCCGACCACGCCGTGCTGGGCACGGTGCTGCTGCCCGGGACGGCGCTGGTGGAGCTGGCGTCCTGGACCGGCCGGCAGGCCGGCGCGGCGACCGTCGCCGAGCTGAACCTGGAGGCGCCGCTGGCGATCCCCACCGAGGGGGGAGTCGACCTGCGGGTCCGCGTCGGTCCGCCGGACGAGACCGGGCACCGGCCGGTCGCCATCCACACCCGGCGCGACGACGACACCGGAGCCGACGGATCCCGGGCCTGGCAGCGGCACGCCTCCGGCCAGCTCAGCGAGACCGCCGACCCGGAGCCCGCACCGGCGGCCGTGTGGCCGCCCGCCGACGCCGAGCCGATCGCCCTCGACGGGCTCTACGCCCGGCTCGCCGCCCAGGGCTACCACTACGGCCCGGTGTTCCGCGCGCTGCGCGCCGCGTGGCGGTCGGGCCCGGACATCCTCGCCGAGGTCGCCCTGGACGCCGACGCGTCCACCGACGCCACGGCCTTCTCGGTGCACCCGGCCCTGATGGACGCGGCGCTGCACGCCATCGGCGCCAGCGCCACAGCCGGCGCGACTGCCGGCGACCCCGACGGCGCGACGCCGGCCCCCGACGGCGGCCCCGACATCCGCCCGGGCCTGCCGTTCACCTGGTCCGGCGTGACCATCCGGCCCACCCGCGCCCGCGAGCTGCGGATCCGGCTGCGCGCCACCGACGCCGGGTCCGTGGCCCTGACGATCACCGACACCGGCGCGACGCCGGTCGCCTCCGTCGACGGTCTGGTGCTGCGGCCCATCTCCGGCGAGCAGCTCAGCGCCGCCCGCCGGTCGGCCAGCCGGTCCCTGCACCGTCTCGACTGGGTCGCCCCCGCCACAGGCCGCGCCGACGGCACGTCCCGACTGGTCGCCCTGGGCGACGACTGGCTCGGCGCCGACCGGCTCCCGGACCTGTCGGCGCTGGTGGCCGAGGTGCGCGCGGGCGGTCCCGCACCCGACGCGGTGGTGGTGACCTGCGTCGGACCGGCCGCCGACGAGCCGCACCCGGCCCGCCAGGCGCACCGGGTCGCCCACCGCATGCTCGCGCTGGCCCAGCAGTGGCTCGCCGAGGAGGCCCTCGCCGCCGCCCGCCTGGTGGTCGTCACCCGCGGCGCGGTGCGGGTCGAGCCGGACGAGCGGATCGCCGACGTGCCGGCCGCCACCGCCTGGGGCCTGCTGCGCTCCGCCCAGTCGGAGAACCCCGACCGGATCGTGCTCCTCGACGTCGACGACGACGCTTCGGCCGCCGCGCTGCTGCCGGCGGCCCTGGCCACGGGCGAACCCCAGCTCGCCGTACGCGCCGGCCAGCTCCGGGTGCCCCGGCTGACCCGGCTCGGCCCGCCCCCGGCCGAGGTGCCCGGCCCCGACCTGGCCGCCGGCACCGTCCTGGTGACCGGTGCGACCGGCCTGCTCGGGCGGCTCGTGGCGCGGCGGCTGGTGACCCGGCACGACGTACGGCACCTGCTGCTGGTCAGCCGCAGCGGGGCGGACGCCCCGGGCGTCGCCGCGCTGGTCGACGAGCTGGCCGGGCTGGGCGCCACCGTCCGGGTGGTCGCCTGCGACGTCACCGACCGCGACGCGCTCGCCCTGCTGGTCGACCAGATCCCCGCCGACCTGCCGCTGACCGGCGTGGTGCACGCGGCCGGGGTGCTCGACGACGGCGTCCTGGCCGCCCTCACCCCGGACCGCTTCGACACCGTGCTCCGCCCCAAGGTCGACGCGGCGTGGCACCTGCACGAGCTGACCGAGAAGCTGGACCTGGCCGCGTTCGTGCTCTTCTCCTCGGCGGCCGGCCTCTTCGGCGGCCCCGGGCAGGCCAACCACGCGGCAGCGAACTGCTTCCTCGACGCCCTCGCCCAGCACCGGCGCGACCGGGGACTCCCCGCGCTCTCGCTGGCCTGGGGCCCGTGGGTCAACGACACCGGCGACGGCCAGACCGGGCACGTCGACGAGGCCCGGATGAACCGGGGCGGCTTCGTCCCGCTCGGCGCCGACGAGGGCATGGACCTGTTCAGCGAGGCGCTGCGCTTCGCCGAGCCGGTGGTCGTACCGGTCAACCTGGACCTCGCGCTGATCGGCCGGCACGGCCCGGCGGCGGTGCCGCCGGTGCTGCGCTCGCTGGTCCGGCCGGCGACGACCGGCGCGGTGCGGGCCGCCGAGCGCGACCCGGCCGAGGCGCTGCGGGAGACCCTCGCCGCCACGGCGGAGGCCGACCGTGACCAGGTGCTCTCCGACCTGGTCCGCACCCACGCCGCCGCGGTCCTCGGCTACGCGTCGATCCGCTCGATCGACGCCGAGCGCGGCTTCGTCGAGCTGGGCTTCGACTCGCTGACCGCGGTCGAGTTCCGCAACCGGCTCAACGCGGCCACCGGGCTGCGGCTGCCGTCCACGCTGATCTACGACCGGCCGACCACGGCCGCGCTGGTCGAGTACCTGCGCGGCGCGCTGCTGGCGGAGCGGAGCACGTCCGCGCTGACGGTGCTGGGTGAGCTGAACAAGCTGGAGCACGCCATGCGCGCGGTGGCCACCGGTGACACCGACCGGGCCGCCGTCGGCGCCCGGCTGCGCGAACTGCTCTCCCTGTGGACCTACACCGAGTCCGGTGCGGACTCCGCCGCCGACGAGGGCGCCAGCCTCGAGTCGGCCTCCGCCGAAGAGATCTTCAGCCTGCTGGACGAAGAGTTCGGCTCGGCCTGATCCGGCATGTCGCACACCTCGAACCCCGATACGGAGTGGCCCGATGCCCACTGAGGCAGAGTTCCTCGACTACCTCCGGCGTGCGACTGCCGACCTGCGCGACGCGCGCCGGCGGGTGCGCGAGGTGGAGGCCAAGGACCGCGAGCCGATGGCCGTCATCGGGATGGCGTGCCGGTTCCCGGGCGGCGTGTCCAGCCCGGCGGAGCTGTGGGACCTCGTCGACCGGGGCGGCGACGGGGTGGGTGACTTCCCGACCGACCGGGGCTGGGACCTGGAGCGGCTCTTCCACGTCGACCCGGACAACCCGGGCACGTCGACCAGCAACCAGGGTGGCTTCCTCTACGACGCGCCGCAGTTCGACCCGGGCTTCTTCGGCATCAGCCCCCGCGAGGCCCTGGCGATGGACCCCCACCAGCGGCTGCTGCTGGAGACCTCCTGGGAGGCGTTCGAACACGCCGGCATCGACCCGCAGCGGCTGCGCGGCAGCCGGACCGGCGTCTTCGCCGGCGTGATGTACCACGACTACGCCTCCCGGGTGCTGGACCTGCCCGACGGCGTCGAGGGCTACATCGGCACCGGCAACTCCGGCAGCGTGGTGTCCGGGCGGGTGGCGTACACCTTCGGGCTGGAGGGCCCGGCGGTCACGGTGGACACGGCGTGCTCGTCGTCGCTGGTCGCCGTGCACCTCGCGACGCAGGCGCTGCGCCAACGCGACTGCGACTTCGCGCTCGCCGGTGGCGTGACGGTGATGTCCACCCCGGGCACCTTCGCCGACTTCTCCCGGCAGCGGGGCCTGGCCTCGGACGGCCGGTGCAAGTCGTTCGCCGCCGCCGCCGACGGCACCGGCTGGTCCGAGGGCGTCGGGGTGCTGCTGTTGCAGCGGCTGTCCGACGCCCGCCGGGACGGCCGGCGGATCCTCGCCGTGGTCCGGGGCAGCGCGGTCAACCAGGACGGCGCCAGCAGCGGGCTCACCGCGCCCAACGGCCCGTCGCAGGAGCGGGTGATCCGGCAGGCCCTCGCGAACGCCCGGCTCTCGCCGGCCGACGTCGACGTGGTCGAGGCGCACGGCACCGGCACCACCCTCGGCGACCCGATCGAGGCGCAGGCGCTGCTGGCCACGTACGGGCAGGACCGGGGCGACGGCGGGCCGCTCTGGCTGGGCTCGGTCAAGTCGAACCTGGGCCACACCCAGGCCGCCGCGGGCGCCGCCGGCCTGATCAAGATGATCGAGGCGATCCGGCACCGCACCATGCCCGCCACCCTGCACGTCGACGCGCCGTCCCCGCACATCGACTGGTCCGCCGGGCAGGTCTCGCTGCTGACCGAGGCGCGCCCGTGGTCGGCCACCGACCGGCCGCGCCGGGCCGCCGTGTCGTCGTTCGGCATCAGCGGTACGAACGCCCACGTCATCCTGGAGGAGGCGCCCGCCGACGACGCCCCGGCCACCGACGGGGCCGCGCCCGTCGTCGACGCGCCGGGGGCGCTCCCGCTCGCCCCCGTGTTCCTCTCCGCCCGGAACCCCGAGGCGCTCGCCGGGCAGGCCGGGCGCTGGGCCGACCACCTCGCCCGCGTCGACGCCCTCCGCCCGGTGGACGTCGCGCTCTCCTCGGTCAACCGCGCCGGGCTCGAGCACCGCGCGGTGGTCCTGGCCGGCGACGCGGACGACCTGCTCGCCGGGCTGCGGGCCCTCGCCGCCGGCGAGCCGACCGGCACGGTGACCACCGGGGCGGCGGCCCCGCGCGGCAAGGTGGCCTTCCTCTTCTCGGGTCAGGGCGCGCAGCGCGCCGGCATGGGTCGCGAGTTGTACGGGGCCTTCCCGGTCTTCGCCGCCGCCCTGGACGAGGTGTGTGGGCACCTCGACGCGCTGCTGCCGCGTGCGCTGCGCGAGGTGCTGTTCGCCGAGGCGGGTACGCCGGAGGCGGAGCTGCTGGACCAGACGGTGTTCACCCAGGCGGGGTTGTTCGCCGTCGAGGTGGCCCTGTTCCGGCTGGTCGAGTCGTTCGGTGTGGCGCCGGACCTGGTGGCCGGGCACTCCATCGGCGAGATCGCGGCGGCGCACGTGGCCGGGGTGCTGTCCCTGGCCGACGCGTGCGCGCTGGTCGCCGCGCGCGGCCGGCTCATGCAGGCGCTGCCGGCCGGCGGCGGCATGCTCGCCGTGGCGGCGGACGAGGCCGCCGTGGCCGCCTCCCTGGCGGGGCTGACCGGCCGGCTGGACGTGGCCGCCGTGAACGGCCCCGCCGCCGTGGTGGTGGCGGGCGACGTCGAGGCGCTCGACGAGGTGCAGCGGGTGTGGTCCGAGCGGGGCGTGCAGACCCGCCGGCTGCGGGTCAGCCACGCCTTCCACAGCGCGCGGATGGACCCGATGCTCGCCGAGTTCGCGGCCGTCGCCGGTCGGCTGACGTACCGGCCGCCGACGATCCCGGTGGTGTCGAACCTGACCGGCCGCATCGCCGACGCCGACCAGCTCTGCGACCCGGGCTACTGGGTGCGGCACGTACGCGGCACGGTGCGCTTCGCCGACGCCGTCGACTGCCTGCGCGCCGAGGAGGTCGACACCTACCTGGAGGTGGGACCGAACGGCGTCCTGACCGCCATGGCGCAGAACTGTCTCGCCGAGCGGGCGGAGGACGAACCGGCGCCCCTGCTGGTCCCGGTGTCGCGCCACGACCGGCCCGAGCCGCAGGCCCTCTTCGAGGCCCTCGCGCTGCTGCACGTGCACGGCCTGACTGTCGGCTGGGCGGACCTGCTCGGCCGGGCCGGCGGCCGGCACGTGGACCTGCCGACGTACGCCTTCCAGCACCAGCGCTTCTGGCTGGAGCCGGCGGGCCGGTGGACGGACGTCTCCGGGGCTGGCCTCGGGGCGGCCGGGCACCCGCTGCTCGGCGCGGCCGTCTCCGTGGCCGGCGAGGACATGGTGGTGCTGACCGGCCGCCTCTCCACGTCGACGCACGCCTGGCTCGCCGACCACGCGGTCTCCGGCGTGGTGATCGTGCCCGGTGCCGCCCTGGTCGAGTTGGCGGTGCGGGCGGGCGACGAGGTGGGCGCGTCGCGGGTGCGGGAGTTGACCGTGGCCGCGCCGCTGGTGCTGCCGCAGGCGGGTGCGGTGCGGGTGCAGGTACGCGTCGGCGCGGCCGACGAGGCGGGCACCCGGTCGGTGACCGTGCACTCGCAGCCGGAGGAGGCCGTCGACCCGGAGTGGGTCCGGCACGCGGAGGGCGTGCTGGAGCCGGCGTCGGCCGACGAGCCGGGCGTGGGGGAGTGGCCGCCGGCCGGCGCGTCCGAGGTGGACGTGGCCGGTTGGTATCCGGCGCTGGCGGAGCGCGGCCTGGCGTACGGGCCGGTGTTCCGGGGACTGCGCCGGGTGTGGGCCGGCGGCGACGAGGTGTTCGCCGAGGTGGCGCTGCCGGACGAGGTCGCGGGCGACGCGGCGGGGTTCGGGGTGCACCCGGCGCTGCTGGACGCCGCTCTGCACCCGATCGGGCTGCTGCCCGGCACGGAGCAGTCGGGCGGGCCGCGGGTGCCGTTCGCGTTCGAGGGTGTGCAGGTGCACGCCTCGGGCGCGCGGGTGTTGCGGGTGCGGTTGACGCGGGCGGGTTCGGCGGTGCGGCTGGTCGCGTGCGACGAGTCGGGTGCGGCCGTGGTGTCGGTGGACTCGCTGGCGCTGCGCGAGCTGACCGGGGTGTCGTCCCCGGACGAGACGGCCCGGTCGTTGTTCGAGGTGGCCTGGCAGGCCCAGGAGGTCACCCCGGTCGGGGACGCCGCCGGCTGGGCGCTGCTGGGCGCGCCGGTCGGCGTGGACCTGCCGGCGTTCGCCGACGTCGAGGCGGTCGCCGGGGCGTCCGGCGTGGCGCCGCGCCTGCTGCTGGTGCCGGCGGGCAGCGCGCAGCGACGCGACCACGAAGGCGCGGCGGACGCCGGCCACGACAACGACCCCGACGCGGTACGCGCGGCGACCTCGCACGTGCTGGCGACGGTGCGGTCCTGGCTGGCCGCTGACGTCCTGGCGGACTCCCGGCTGGTGGTGGTGACCCGGGGTGCGGTGTCCGTCGGCGACGGGGACCGGGTGACGGATCTGGCGGGTGCGGGGGTGTGGGGTCTGCTGCGCGCGGCGCAGTCGGAGCACCCGGGTCGCATCGTGCTGGCGGACGTCGATGGTGACGTGGACGCCGGGCTGCTGGGTGTGCTGGGCGCGGTGGCGGACGAGCCGGTGGCGTTCGGTGGTCAGGTGGCGGTGCGTTCCGGTGGGGTGTTCGTGCCGCGTCTGGTGCGTGCGGTCGTCCCGGCGTCGGTGGAGACGCCGAGCGTGGGTGATGGCGCGGTGCTGGTGACCGGTGGTACGGGTGCGCTGGGCGCGTTGGTGGCGGAGCACCTGGTGTCGGTGCACGGGGTGCGGTCGCTGGTGCTCGTCTCCCGGCGTGGCCCGGAGGCTGCGGGTGCGGGCGAGCTGTCGGAGCGGCTGTCCGCGCTGGGTGCTGCCGTTCGGGTGGTGGCGTGTGACGTGACGGACCGGGACCAGGTCGGCGCGCTGGTTGCCGAGATCGCAGCCGAGGGCCGGTTGGCGGGTGTGGTGCACACCGCGGGTGTCCTGGACGACGGTGTCGTGGAAGGGCTGACGGCGGAGCGGCTCAGGGCGGTGTTGGCGCCGAAGGTGTCGGCGGGGTGGTTCCTGCACGAGGCGACGGCGTCTCTGGGTCTTGATTTGTTTGTGGTGTTCTCGTCGGTGGCGGGTGTGTTGGGTTCGCCGGGTCAGTCGGCGTATGCGGCGGGTAACGCGTTCCTGGACGGGTTGGCGGTGTACCGGCGGCAGTTGGGCCTGCCGGCGGTGAGCCTGGCGTGGGGCATGTGGGACACCCCCGGCATGGCGGCGTCCCTCGACGACGCGGACCGGGCGCGCTCGACCCGGGGCGGCGTCAGCGCGATGAGCGCCGAGACCGGCCTGCGGCTGTTCGACGCGGCGCTGGCCGCCGACCGGCCGGCCCTGGTGCCGGCCGTGATCGACCTGGTCGCCCTCCGGGCCGCGGCCGGCGCCGGCCTGGTGCCGCCGATGCTCCGCGCCCTGGTCGGCACCACCACGACCCGCCGCCAGGCGGGACAGGGCACCACCTGGGCGACCCGCATCGGCGGCCTGAGCGCCGACGAGGCGCGCGCCCAGATCGACGTGCTGGTGCGCGGGCTCGTCGCGCAGGTGCTCGGGCACGGCGGCGCGGAGGCCGTGCCGGCCGACCGGGCGTTCCGGGAGCTGGGCTTCGACTCGCTGACCGCCGTGGACCTGCGCAACCGGGTCAACGCGGCCACCGGCCTCCGGCTGCCCTCGACGCTGGTGTTCGACTACCCGACGCCGCAGGCGCTCGCCGCCCACGTGCACGCCGAGCTGGTTGGCGCCGCCGGCGGCACCGCCGCGTCCGGGGCGCGGGCCACGGCCGGGCTCGACGAGCCGATCGCCATCGTGGGCATGGCCTGCCGCTACCCCGGCGGGGTCGAGACGCCCGAGCAGCTGTGGGCGTTGCTGGCCGCCGGCGGCGAGGGGATCGGGGAGTTCCCCACCGATCGCGGCTGGGACCTGGAGAGCCTGTTCGACCCCGACCCCGACCACCCCGGCACGTCGTACACGCGGCACGGTGGCTTCCTGTACGGCGCGGCGGAGTTCGACCCCGCCTTTTTTGGCATCTCGCCGCGCGAGGCCCTGGCGATGGATCCGCAGCAGCGACTGCTGCTGGAGACCTCGTGGGAGACGTTCGAGTCCGCCGGGCTCGACCCGCAGCGGCTGCGCGGCAGCCGGACCGGCGTCTTCGCCGGGGTCATGTACCACGACTACGCGACGCGGCTGATGGAACAGGCCGACGAGGTCGAGGGCTACGTCGGCACCGGCAACTCGGGCAGCGTGCTGTCCGGCCGGGTGGCGTACACGTTCGGGCTGGAGGGCCCGGCGGTCACCGTCGACACGGCCTGCTCGTCGTCGCTGGTGGCGCTGCACCTCGCCGCGCAGGCGCTGCGCAGCGGCGAGTGCGACCTCGCCCTGGCCGGTGGCGTGACCGTGATGGCGACGCCCGGCACGTTCATCGAATTCTCGCGCCAGCGCGGTCTGTCGCAGGACGGCCGCTGCAAGTCGTTCGCCGCCTCCGCCGACGGGACGGGCTGGTCCGAGGGCGTCGGCGTGCTGCTGGTGCAGCGCCTCTCTGACGCCCAGCGCGAGGGCCGGCGGATCCACGCCGTCCTGCGCGGCACGGCGGTCAACCAGGACGGCGCGTCGAACGGCCTGACGGCGCCGAACGGCCCGTCGCAGCAGCGGGTGATCCACCAGGCCCTCGCGAACGCCCGTCTCACCACCGCCGACGTGGACGCCGTCGAGGCGCACGGCACCGGTACCACCCTCGGCGACCCGATCGAGGCGCAGGCGTTGCTGGCGACGTACGGGCAGGACCGCCCGCAGGACCGGCCGCTGCTGCTCGGGTCGGTGAAGTCGAACATCGGGCACACGCAGGCCGCCGCCGGCGTCGCCGGTGTGATCAAGATGGTGCTGGCGATGCGGCACGGCCTGGTGCCGCCGACCCTGCACGTGGACGAGGCGTCCCCGCACGTGGACTGGTCGGCCGGGGCGGTGGCCCTCGCCACCGAGCCCACCCCCTGGCCGCAGGTCAACCGGCCGCGTCGCGCGGCGGTGTCGTCGTTCGGCATCTCCGGCACGAACGCGCATGTGATCATCGAGCAGCCGCCCGCCGAGGCGGTCGACGGACCGAGCACCGGCCGCCCGCGCGGCGGCGTCGTGCCCCTGCTGCTCTCCGCCGTGGACGCCCCGGCGCTGCGCGACCAGGCCGCCCGGCTGGGCGCGCACCTGGCGGCGCACCCGGAGCTGGAACCGGCCGACGTCGCGCACGCCCTGGTCACCACCCGGGCCGCGTTCGGACACCGCGCCGTCGTCCTCGGCCGGGACACCGTCGGCCTGACGCGGGCCCTGGAGTCGTTCCGCCTCGGCGAGGCCACCCCCGCCACGGTCACCGGCACCGCGCTGCGCGGCGGCGACCCGGTCCTCGTCTTCCCCGGCCACGGCGATCCGTGGCCCGCCACGGCGGTCGAGCTGCTCGACCGGTCGCCGGAGTTCGCCGCCGCGATCGCCGAGTGCGAGGCGGCCCTCGCACCCTGGACGGACTGGTCGCTCACCGCCGTGCTGCGCGGCGCGGACGGCGCCCCGTCCCCGGCCGACCCCCGGGTGGCGCACCCCGTCCGGTGGGCCGTGGCGGTCTCGCTGGCCCGCTGGTGGCGTTCGCTCGGCGTCCGGCCCGCCGCCGTGGTCGGACACGCCCACGGCGAGGTCGCGGCCGCCTGCGTGGCCGGCGCGCTGTCGCTGGCGGACGCGGCGAAGACGATCGCCCTCGGCAGCGGAGCCGAGGCCGACCCGGACGCGCTGGCCGGCACCACCCTCCGGGCGGCCGAGCTGCCGCTGCACTCGGCGACGGCCGGCGGGCAGGTCGACACCGACGGCCTCGACGCCGCCCAGTGGTACCGGGGGCTGGCCGACGGCGTCGACGCCGACCCCGTCGTGCGCGCCCTGCTCGACGAGGGCCACCAGGTCTTCGTCGAGGCTGCCCCCGAGCCCGTGCTCGCCGCCGGGATGCGGGAGATCGCGCACGCCGCCGCCGGCGACGCCGTCGTGGTGGCCGCCGCCGACACCGGGGCCGACGGCTGGTTCCGGATGCTGACCGTCCTCGCCGGACTGCACGTGCACGGCGTGCCCGTGGACTGGACGGCGCTCCTGGGCGCCCGCACCGGCCCACCGGTGGAGCTGCCGACGTACGCCTTCCAGCGCCAGCGGTACTGGCCGCAGGCGCCGGTCCCGACCGGCCCCGCCCTCGCCGGTCCCGACGAGGCGGACCGGCACTTCTGGGAGGCCGTGGAGCGGGCCGACCCGCAGGCGTTGGCCGCCGCGATGCGGATCGACGAGACGGCGGCCCGGTCCCTCGACGATGCGCTGCCGCTGCTCTCCTCGTGGCGCCGACGCCGCCGCGACGAGTCCACGGTGGACTCCTGGCGGTACCGGGTGACCTGGAAGCCGGTGACCGTCACGTCGGAGGCCACCCTGTCCGGCGCCTGGCTGCTGCTGGTGCCGGCGGCCGGCGCCGCGCACCCCCTCGTCGACGGCGTCGCCCGGGCCCTCACCGAGGGCGGGGCCGAGGTCGTCCGGGTCGACGCGACCGAGACGGACCGGCAGGCGCTGGCCGACCGGCTGGCGCGGACCAACGGCACCGGCGGATCCGTCGCCGGCGTGCTCTCCCTGCTCGGCCTGGACGACGCCGCCCACCCGACCCACCCGGTGGTGCCGGCCGGCCTCGCCGGCACGTACGCCCTGGTCCAGGCCCTCGGCGACGCCGGTGTCACCGCCCCGCTCTGGTGCGCCACCGCCGGCGCGGTCTCCACCGGCCGGGCCGATCCGCTCGGCCGCCCCCGGCAGGCGATGCTCTGGGGCCTCGGCCGGGTGGTCGCCCTCGAGCACCCGGACCGCTGGGGCGGCCTGCTGGACCTGCCCGCCGCACTGGACCCGCGGGACCGGGCCCGGCTCGTGGCGGTGCTGGCCGGCGTCGACGCGGAGGACCAGCTGGCGCTGCGCCCCTCCGGGGTGTTCGCCCGGCGACTGGTCCGGGCCCGCACCGAGCGGACCGCGCCCGGCGACTGGCGTCCGGCGAGCGGCGCCGTCCTGGTGACCGGCGGCCTCGGGTCGATCGGGGCCCAGGTGGCGCGCTGGCTGGCCCGGGAGGGCGCCGGTGAGCTGGTGCTGACCGGCCGCCAGGGCCCCGCCACGCCCGGCGCGGACGAGCTGGCGACCGAGCTGCGCGCCGCCGGCGCCACGGTCACCGTGGCCGCCTGCGACGTCGCCGACCCCGACGCCCTGCGGGCCCTCGTCGAGCAGCTGGCCGGGCGGGGCACCCGCATCTCGGCCGTGTTCCACACCGCCGGGGTCGCCCACGCCGGACCGGTCGCGGCCACCGACGTGGCCGAACTCGCCGACGCCCTGCGCGCGAAGGTGGCCGGCGCGGTGAACCTCGACGCGGTGTGCGGCGACGAGCTGTCGGCGTTCGTGCTCTTCTCCTCCGGCGCGGGCGTCTGGGGCGGTGGGCACCAGGGCGGCTACGCCGCGGCCAACGCCTTCCTCGACGCGTTCGCCGAGGACCGGCGACGGCGCGGCCGGCCGGCCACCGCCATCGCCTGGGGCGCCTGGGACGGCGGCGGCATGGTCGACGCCGAGGGCGCCGCCGACCAGATGTTCCGCTCGGGCGTGCGGGCCATGCGTCCCGACCTCGCGGTCTCCGTCCTGGCCGAGGCGCTCGACCACGGCGAGACCACGCTCACCGTGGCGGACATCGCCTGGGACCGGTTCCTGCAGACCTACACGCTGGCCCGCCCCCGACCGCTGATCGCCGACGTCCCCGAGGTGGCCCGGCTGCTCGCCGCCGGGCAGCGGGCCGCCGACGCGCCCGACGCGGCCTCGCCGCTGCGCGGCCGGCTGGCCGGCCTCGCCGCACCGGAGCGGCGCCGCGTCCTGCTCGACCTCGTACGGGTCCACGCGGCGGCGGTGCTGCGGCTGTCCTCGCCGCAGGCGCTCGCGGCGGACCGGTCGTTCCGGGAGATCGGCTTCGACTCGCTCAGCGCCGTCGAGATGCGCAACCGGCTCGCCGAGGCGGTCGGGCTGACCCTGCCGGCGACCCTGGTGTTCGACCGGCCGACGCCCGACGCCCTCGCCGAGCACCTGGCCGCCCGGCTCACCGGCGACGACGCCCCGGCGGCCGCGCCCGTGCGGGCCGCCACCGCGCTGGACGAGCCGATCGCGGTCGTCTCGATGAGCTGCCGGTACCCCGGCGGCGTCGCCGGCCCCGAGGACCTCTGGCGACTGGTCGCCGAGGGGCGGGACGGGATCGCGGAGTTCCCGACCGACCGGGGCTGGGACCTGGCGGCGATCTACGACCCGGATCCCGACCGGCCCGGCACCTCGTACGTCCGGGAGGGCGGCTTCCTCACCGACGCCGCCGGCTTCGACGCCGCCCTGTTCGGCATCTCCCCGCGCGAGGCGATGGTGATGGACCCGCAGCAGCGGGTGCTGCTGGAGAGCGCCTGGGAGCTGTTCGAGCGGTCCGGCACCGCGCCAGCCGACATGCGCGAGACCAACACCGGCGTCTTCGTCGGCACGAACGGCCAGGACTACGCGACGCTGCTGATGGCCGCCCGGGTCGAGACCGAGGGCTACCAGGCCACCGGCAACGTCGCCGCCGTCATCAGCGGCCGGCTGGCCTACCACTTCGGGTTGCAGGGCCCCGCCGTCAGCGTCGACACCGCCTGCTCGTCGTCGCTGGTGGCGCTGCACCTGGCCTGCCAGTCCCTGCGCCAGGGCGAGTGCGACGTCGCGGTCGCCGGCGGCGTGACGGTGATGGCCACCCCCGGGCCGTTCCTGGAGTTCGCCCGGCAGCGGGGGCTCGCCCTCGACGGCCGGTGCAAGTCGTTCGCCGGGGCCGCCGACGGCACCGGCTGGGGCGAGGGCGTGGGCCTGCTGATGTTGCAGCGGCTCTCCGACGCCCAGCGCGACGGCCGGCGCATCCTGGCCGTCGTGCGCGGCTCGGCGATGAACCAGGACGGCGCCAGCAACGGCCTCACCGCGCCCAACGGGCCCGCCCAGGAGCGGGTGATCACCCAGGCGCTGGCCAACGCGCGGCTGACCGCCGCCGACGTGGACGCCGTCGACGGGCACGGCACCGGCACCCGGCTCGGCGACCCGATCGAGGCGCAGGCGCTGCTCGCCACGTACGGGCGGAACCGGCCCGCCGACCGGCCGCTCTGGCTCGGCTCGGTCAAGTCGAACATCGGCCACACCCAGGCCGCCGCCGGCGTCTCCGGCGTGATCAAGATGGTGCTGGCGCTCCAGCACGACCTGCTGCCGCCCACCCTGCACGTGGACGAGCCCTCGCCGCACGTGGACTGGTCGGCGGGCGCGGTCGCGCTGCTGACCGAGGCGCAGCCGTGGCCGGAGGTGGACCGGCCGCGCCGGGCCGGCGTGTCGTCGTTCGGGGTCAGCGGCACCAACGTGCACGTCATCCTCGAACAGGCGCCCGCCGCCGCGCCGGCCGACACCGGCACGCCCCGACCGGCCGACGGGCCGCCGGTGCTGCCCTGGGTCGTCTCGGCCGACACCGCCGACAGCCTCCGGGCCCAGGCGGCACGGCTGGCCGACTGGCTGCCGCACACCGGCACGCCCGCCGCCGACGTGGCCCGGGGCCTGGCCACCGGACGCTCCCCGCTGCGGCACCGCGCGGTGCTGCTCGCCGCGGACGCCGACGCCGCCCTCGCCGGGCTGCGGGCGCTCGCCGCCGGGCAGGACCACCCCGGACTCACCGGGGGCGTCGCCGAACCCGGGGGCGCGCTCGCGGCGCTCTTCTCCGGCCAGGGCGCCCAGCACGCCGGGATGGGCCGCCGGCTGTACGAGACGTTCCCGCTCTTCGCCGCGGCGGTCGACGAGGCGTGCCAGCACCTGGACGCGTACCTGCCGCGACCGCTGCGTCCGGTGCTGTTCGCCGAGCCCGGCACCGCCGAGGCCGACCTGCTCAACCAGACGGCCTTCACCCAGGCCGGGCTCTTCGCCGTCGAGGTGGCGCTGTTCCGGCTGCTCGAGCACTGGGGGATCCGGCCCGACTTCGTGGCCGGCCACTCGGTGGGGGAGATCAGCGCGGCCCACGTGGCCGGGGTGCTCTCCCTGGCCGACGCCTGCGCGCTCGTCGGCAACCGGGGCCGGCTGATGCAGGCCCTGCCCGCCGGCGGCGGGATGCTCGCCGTCGCCGCGCCCGAGGTCGACGTGTTGCGGGCGCTGACCGACACGCGGGGCCGGGTCGCCGTCGCCGCCGTGAACGGGCCGACGGCCGTCGTCGTCGCCGGCGCGGAGGACGCGCTGACCGACCTGGCGGCCCACTTCGCCGGCCTCGGGGTGCGCACGAAGCGGCTGCGGGTCAGCCACGCCTTCCACAGCCCGCTGATGGAGCCGATGCTCGCCGACTTCGCGGCCGTGGCGGCGAGCCTGGAGTACGCCCCGCCGACGGTGCCGCTGGTGTCGAACCTGACCGGCGCGGTCGTCGACGCCGAGCAGCTCTGCACCCCCGACTACTGGGTCCGGCACGTGCGCGAGGCGGTCCGCTTCGCCGACACCGTCACCCACCTGCACGCCAACGGGGTGACCCGGTTCCTGGAGATCGGGCCGGACACCGTGCTGACCGCCCTGACCGCCGACGCGCTGCCGGCGGACGCCCCGGTCACCGTGACCGGCGTGCAGCGGCCCGGCCAGGACGAGGTGGCCACCCTGCTGGGCGCGGTGGCGCGACTGCACTGCCAGGGCGTGGCCGTACGCTGGTCGCGGCTGCTGCCGGGCGCCGGCCCCGTGGACCTGCCCACGTACGCGTTCGCCCACCAGCGGTTCTGGCCGACCCTCGACGCGGCGACGGCGGGCACCCCCGCCGCCACCCACGACGACGTCGACTCGGCGTTCTGGCGGGCCGTGGCGTCGGGCGACGGCGACGTGCTCGCCGACCGGCTCGGCCTCGACGCGGACCGGCCGCTGCGGGAGCTGCTGCCGGACCTGGCCCAGTGGCGGCGCCAGCAGCAGGAGGACACCCTCGCCGGCGGCTGGCGCTACCGGATCACCTGGCGTGCGCAGGCACTCGCCGCGGGCAGCACCGACGGCACCTGGGTCCTGGTCCACAGCGGTGCGGACCAGTCGGTCGTCGACCGGCTCGCCGAACTCGTCACCGCCCGGGGCGGCACCGTGCGGCAGCTCGCCGTCGACCCGGCCACGAGCGACCGGACGGCGCTCGCCGCGCAGCTCGCCGACGCCGCGCCGACCCGGATCGTGTCGCTGCTCGCCCTCGACGAGCGACCGCACCCCGAGCGGCCCGCCGTGCCCCTGGGGCTGACCGCGAACCTCGCCCTGGTGCAGGCGGTCACGGACGCCCTGCCGCCGGTGCCGCTGTGGCTGCTCACCCGGCAGGCCGTCGCCACCGCCGCCGACGACCCCGTCGCCCGTCCCGCCCAGGCCACCACGTGGGGCCTCGGCCTGGTGACCGCGCTGGAGCACCCCCGGCACTGGGGCGGCCTGCTGGACCTGCCCGCGACCCTGACCCCGGCCGCCGCCGGGCACGTCCTGGCGGCGCTGACCGCCGCCGGGCACGAGGACCAGCTCGCGGTGCGGGACTCGGGGACGTACCTGCGCCGGCTGGCCCGCGCGCCCCGCGCCGAGGCGCCGGCCGACTGGCGGTCGCCGGACACCGTCCTGGTCACCGGCGGCACCGGCGCCGTCGGCCGGTACGCCGCCGGCTGGTTCGCCCGGCACGGCGCGCGGCGGCTGCTGCTGGTCAGCCGGCGCGGCGCGGCGGCCCCCGGGGCCGACGAGGCGGTGGCGGAACTGGCCGCGCTGGGCGCCCAGGCCCGGGTCCTGGCCTGCGACCTGGCCGACCGGGACGCGGTCGCCGAGCTCGTACGTGGCCTGCGCGCCGACGGCGAAACCGTGCACGCGGTGGTGCACGCCGCCGGGGTGGGCCGGCTCAACCCGGTCGCCGCCGTGACCGGGGAGGAACTCGCCGACGTCGTGTCCGGCAAGATCGCCGGCGCCCGGCACCTGGACGAGTTCCTCGGCCCGGAGCCGCTCGACCTGGTCGTGCACTTCTCCTCCATCGCCGCCGTCTGGGGTGTCGGCGACCACGGGGCGTACGCCGCCGGCAACGCCTTCCTCGACGCCTGGGCGCAGTCCCGCCCGGCCGGGGGTCCCCGGCACCTCTCGGTGAACTGGGGACCGTGGGCCGGCGGCGGCATGGTGACCGACGCGCACGCGGCGGCGATGAGCCGGCGCGGGGTGTCCCTGCTGGACCGGGAACCGGCGATGGCCGCCCTGCGCGCCGGCCTCGACGGCGACGACGCCGCCCTCACCGTCGCCGACATCGACTGGGACCGCTTCGCGCCGGTGTTCGCCTCCGCCCGGCCCCGGCCGCTGATCAGCGAGATCGCCGAGGTGGCCGCCCAGGCCGCGGCGGCACGGGCCGACGCCGAGGACGGCGACGAGGTCGCCGGCGAACTGCGCAAGCGGCTCGGCGAGCTGTCGCAGGCCGAACAGGCGCGGCTGCTGGTGGACCTCATCCGCACCGCCGCGGGCGAGGTCATCGGCCACGACAGCCCGTACGCGGTGGAGGCCGGCCGGCCCTTCCGGGACCTCGGCTTCGACTCGCTGACGGCGGTGGAGCTGCGGGGCCGGCTGGCCCGGTCGACCGGCCTGAGCCTGCCCAGCTCGGTGGTGTTCGACTACCCGACGCCGCAGGCGTTGGCCGAACACCTCCGGGCCGAACTGCTCAGCGAGGCGTCGGTGGAGGCGCTGCCGACCCTCGCGGAGCTGGACCAGTTGGAGAGTGCCCTCGCGCTGCGTGACCCGGACGACATCGGCCGGGTGCGGATCACGATGCGGCTGCACAGCCTGCTCGAACGGCTCGGCACCGTCGAGGAACGCCGGGAGGAGACCGCCGAGGTGGCGGACCGGCTGCGGGTGGCCAGCAACCAGGAGCTGTTCGACCTCATCGACCAGGACCTCGGGCTCTCCTGAGCCGCCCGGGGACCTGTGGTGTCACGAGAAAGCGAGATGTCATGGCGGACGAAGAGCGGCTGCGCGAGTACCTGACGCGGGTCGTCGCCGAACTTCAGCAGACCCGCCAACGGCTGCGCGAGGTCACCGCCGAGGAGTCCGAGCCGGTGGCGATCGTGGCGATGAGCTGCCGCTACCCGGGCGGCATCACCTCGCCCGAACAGCTGTGGGAGTTCGTCTCGTCCGGCGGGGACGCCATCGGCGACTTCCCCACCGACCGGGGCTGGGACCTGGAGCGGCTCTACCACGCCGACCCGGACAACGCCGGCACCTCGTACACCACCTCCGGTGGGTTCCTGCACGACGCGGGGCAGTTCGACGCCGTGCTGTTCGGCATCTCGCCGCGCGAGGCGGTCGCCATGGACCCGCAGCAGCGGCTGCTGCTGGAGGTCACCTGGGAGCTGTTCGAGCGGGCCGGCATCGCCCCGCTGTCGCTGCGGGGCAGCCGCTCCGGCGTCTTCGTCGGCACCTCCGGCCAGGACTACGCCGCCGTCCTGCACCGGGCCCCCGGCGTCGAGGGGTACGTGCTGACCGGCACCGCCGCCAGCGTCGTCTCCGGCCGGCTGGCGTACACGTTCGGGCTGGAGGGCCCCACGGTCACCGTGGACACCGCCTGCTCGTCGGCGTCCGTCGCCATCCACCTCGCCTGCCAGGCGCTGCGCCAGCGCGAGTGTGGCCTCGCCCTCGCCGGCGGGGCGACCGTGCTGGCCACCCCCGGCCCGTTCGTCGAGTTCTCCCGGCAGCGCGGCCTCGCCGCCGACGGCCGGTGCAAGTCGTTCGCCGCGTCCGCCGACGGCACCGGCTGGTCTGAGGGCGTCGGCATGCTGCTGCTGGAACGGCTCAGCGACGCCCGCCGCAACGGCCACCCCGTCGTCGGGATCATCCGCAGCTCCGCGGTCAACCAGGACGGGGCGTCCAACGGGCTCACCGCCCCCAACGGCCCGTCCCAGCAGCGGGTCATCCGGCAGGCCCTGGCCGGTGCGAGGCTCACCCCCGACCTGGTCGACGTGGTGGAGGCGCACGGCACGGGCACCACCCTCGGCGACCCGATCGAGGCCCAGGCCCTGCTCGCCACGTACGGCCGGGAGCGCGGCGACGCCGCGCCGCTGCTGCTCGGCTCGATCAAGTCCAACATCGGCCACACCCAGGCCGCCGCCGGCATCGCCGGGGTGATCAAGATGGTGCAGGCGATGCGGCACGGGATCGTGCCGGCCACCCTGCACGTCGACGAGCCCACCCCGCACGTGGACTGGGCCGCCGGCGCGGTCACCCTGGTCACCGAGGCCACGCCGTGGCCGGCCGTGGACCGGCCCCGCCGGGCCGCCGTGTCCTCCTTCGGCATGAGCGGCACCAACACCCACCTCATCCTCGAACAGCCCGAACCGGCCCGCGCCGAGGCCGCCCGGCCCGAACCGCCCGCGCCCGTACCGGTGCTGCTCACCGGCCGCACGCGCGCCGCGCTGCGCCGTCAGGCCGAGCGCTGGTCGCGGTCCGTCGCCGACGACGCGGACCTGCGCCCGGCCGACGTCGCCTGGACCTCGGTGGTCTCCCGCTCGCCCCTGGAACACCGGGCGGTCGTCCTCGCCGACGACTCCGCCGGGCTGCTCGCCGCCCTGCACGCCCTCGCCGAGGACCGGCCCGCCCCCGGCCTGGTCACCGGCGCCGCCGCCGAGCGCGGCGGGACCGCGTTCCTCTTCTCCGGCCAGGGCGCCCAGCGCGCGGGCGCGGGCCGGGAACTGTACGAGACGTACCCGGTCTTCGCCGAGGCGCTCGACGAGGTCTGCGCCCACCTCGACCACCGGCTGCCCCGGCCACTGAAGCCGCTGCTGCACGCCGAGCCCGGCACCGCCGAGGCCGCGCTGCTCGACCAGACCGTCTTCACCCAGGCCGCCCTGTTCGCCGTCGAGGTGGCGCTGCACCGGCTGCTCGGCTCCTGGGGGCTGGCCCCCGACCTGGTCGCCGGGCACTCCGTCGGCGAGCTGACCGCCGCCCACGTGGCCGGCGTGCTGACCCTCGACGACGCGTGCGCCCTCGTCGCCGCCCGGGGCCGGCTCATGCAGGCCCTGCCCGACGGCGGCGCGATGCTCGCCGTCGCCACCGACGAGGCCCGGGTCGCCGAGTCCATCGCCCACCTGACCGACCGGGTCGCCGTCGCCGCCGTCAACGGCCCCGGCTCCGTCGTCGTCTCCGGCGACGGCGCGGCCATCGACGAGCTGGCCGAACTCTGGGCCGGCCGGGGGGTGAAGGTGCGACGGCTGCGGGTCAGCCACGCGTTCCACAGTCCGCTGATGGAGCCGATGCTCGCCGAGTTCGCCGCCGTCGCCGCCAACCTCGACCTGCGCGCCCCCACCCTGCCGGTGGTCTCCAACCTGACCGGCGAGCTGGCCGACCCGGCGCAGCTCACCGACCCCGGGTACTGGGTGCGCCACGTCCGGGAGGCGGTCCGCTTCGCCGACGGCGTACGCACGCTGCGCGCCCACGGCGTCGGCACCTTCGTGGAGGTCGGCCCCGACGCCGTCCTCACCGCCAGCATCCAGGAGACCCTGGCCGGGACCGAGGCCGCCGAGGCCGCGCCCGCCGTGGTGGTGCCGGTGCTGCGCCGGGACCGCCCGGACCGCCGCGCCCTGCTCGCCGCCCTCGCCCAGCTCCACGTCGCCGGCACGCCGGTGCGCTGGGCGGACCTCTTCGCCGACCGGCCCGGCCGGCTCGTCGGCCTGCCCACGTACCCGTTCGAGCGGCAGCACTACTGGGTGCCGGCCGAGGCGCCCGCCGACGAGGTCACCCCCGGCGGAGCCGACGCGCTGGACCGGCGGTTCTGGGCGGCCGTCGAACGCGCCGACCTCGACGCGCTGCGGGACACCCTCGCCGTCACCGACTCCGCCGCCGCCGAGTCGCTGCGCACCCTGCTGCCCGTCCTCGCCGACTGGCGGCGGCAGCGGCAGGAGCACTCGGTGCTCGACGGCTGGCGGTACCGGGCCGACTGGCAGGTGACCGGCGAACCCGCTCCGGCCCGGCTGGCCGGCACCTGGCTGCTGGCGCTGCCCGCCGGCGGCGCCGACGACCCGGCGGCGCGGACCGTCCGGGCCGCGTTGACCGCTGCTGGCGCGGACGTGGTGGCGCTGGGCGTCGAGCCCGACGCCGACCGGGCCGACCTCGCGGCGTCCCTCGCCGGCACCGATCCCGCCGGCGTGGTCTCCCTGCTCGCCGCGGAGCCGCCCGCCGCCGACGGCACCGTCCTGCCCGGCCTGACCGCCACCCTCGCGCTCGTGCAGGCGCTCGGCGACGCCGGGCTGGACGCGCCGCTGTGGCTGGTCACCCGGGGCGCGGTCGCCGCCGCCTCGTACGACCGGCTCACCGACCCGGCCCAGGCCGCGATCTGGGGCCTCGGCCGGGTGGTCGGCGTCGAGGCCCCGCACCGCTGGGGCGGCCTGGTCGACCTGCCGCCGGAGCCCGACGACCGGAGCGCCACCCGGCTCGCCGCGGTCCTCACCGGATCGACCGGCGAGGACCAGCTCGCGGTACGCGGCCCCGGCGTCTTCGTCCGCCGCCTGGTCCGCGCCCCCCTCGGCGACCGCCCGCCGGCGCGCCGGTTCACGCCCACCGGCACCGCCCTGGTCACCGGCGGCACCGGCGGACTCGGCGCCCGCGCCGCCCGCTGGCTCGCCGCCGCCGGAGCCGAGCACGTCGTGCTGGTCAGCCGGCGCGGACCGGACGCCCCCGGCGCCGCCGAGCTGGAGGCCGAGCTGACCGGCCTCGGGACCCGGGTCACCGTCGCCGCCTGCGACATCGCCGACCGGGCCGCCCTCGCCGACCTGCTCGACCGGATCGAGGCCGACGGCCCGCCGGTGCGCACCGTCGTGCACACCGCCGGCATCGCGCAGGCCACCCCGCTGGCGGAGGTGACCCCCGCCGAGCTGGCCGAGGTGACCGTCGGCAAGACCGCCGGCGCCGCCCACCTCGCCGACCTCCTCGCCGACCGGGAACTGGACGCCTTCGTCGTCTACTCGTCCATCGCCGCCACCTGGGGCAGCGGCGGACAGGTCGGCTACGCGGCCGGCAACGCCTACCTGGACGCGCTGGTGCAGCGGCGGCGGGCCGACGGCCGGGCCGGCACCGCCATCGCCTGGGGGCCGTGGTCCGACGGCGGCATGCACGCGGCGGACGCCGAGCGGAACCTGCGCCGCCGGGGCCTGCCCGCCATGGACCCGACCGTGGCCATGGGCGCGTTGCGGCAGGCCCTCGACCACGACGACGTCACCGTGACGGTGGCCGACGTGGACTGGTCCCGGTTCGCCCCGGCGTACGCCTCCGCCCGCCGCCGGCCGCTGCTGGAGGGCGTACCGGAGGCGCGGGCCGCCCTCGACGGCGGTGTCGCGGTCGACGACGGCGACGAGGGCCCGGCGGCGACCCTGCGCCGGCGCCTCGCCGGGCTGGCCCCGGCGCGGCGGGAGGAGGCCGTCGCCGACCTGGTCCGGGAACTCGCCGCCGACGTGCTCGGCCACGACGGCGGGGCCGCGGCCATCCCGGCGACCACCGCGTTCCGTGACCTCGGCTTCGACTCGCTGACCGCGGTGGAGCTGCGCAACCGGCTCGTCGCCGCCACCGGGCAGGCGCTGCCCACCACGCTGGTCTTCGACCACCCCACCCCGGTCGTGCTGGCCCGGCTCCTGCTCACCGGCCTCTTCGGCGCCGACGCCGGGCCGGCCCCCGTCGCCGCCCCGGCCGCCGTGGACGACGACGAGCCGGTGGCCATCGTCGCCATGGCCTGCCGCTACCCCGGCGGCGTCGACGACCCCGAGCGGCTGTGGCGCCTCGTCGCCGACGGCGTCGACGCCATCGGTGACTTCCCGACCGACCGGGGCTGGGACCTCGACCGGCTCTACGACCCGGACCCGGCCAACCCCGGCACCACCTACGCCGACAAGGGCGGCTTCCTGCACGGGGCGGCGGAGTTCGACCCGGGCTTCTTCGGGATCTCGCCCCGCGAGGCCGCGGCCATGGATCCGCAGCAGCGGTTGTTGCTGGAGGTCTCGTGGGAGGCCGTCGAGCGGGCAGGGGTTGAGCCTGGGGTCCTACGGGGTTCGCGAACAGGGGTGTTCGTGGGCACGAATGGTCAGGACTATGGGGCCCTGCTCATGGCTGCGGGGGAGCAGGCCGAAGGGTTCGGGGCCACGGGCAACGCCGCCAGTGTGGTGTCGGGTCGGGTGGCGTACGCGTTGGGGTTGGAGGGGCCGGCGGTGTCGGTGGACACGGCGTGTTCGTCGTCGCTCGTGGCGTTGCACCTGGCGGTGCAGTCGCTGCGGCGCGGCGAGTGCGACCTCGCCCTCGCCGGCGGAGTCACGGTCATGGCCACCCCCGGCACCTTCTTCGAGTTCTCCCGGCAGCGCGGCCTGGCCGCCGACGGCCGGTGCAAGGCGTTCGCGGCGGCCGCCGACGGCACGGGCTGGGGCGAGGGCGTCGGCGTGCTGCTCGTGGAGCGGTTGTCCGACGCGCGGCGCAACGGGCACCGGGTCCTCGCGGTCGTACGCGGCTCGGCGGTCAACCAGGACGGCGCGTCGAACGGCCTGACCGCGCCGAACGGCCCGTCGCAGCAGCGGGTGATCCGGCACGCCCTCGCGGGTGCCCGACTCGGCGCGGCGGACGTGGACGTCGTGGAGGCGCACGGCACGGGCACGACGCTCGGCGACCCGATCGAGGCGCAGGCGCTGCTCGCCACCTACGGGCAGGGCCGCGACGGGCACGAGCCGCTGCTGCTCGGCTCGATCAAGTCGAACATCGGGCACACCCAGGCCGCCTCGGGCGTGGCGGGTGTGATCAAGATGGTGCTGGCGATGCGGGAGGGCGTGGTCCCGGCGACGCTGCACGTGGACGAGCCGTCCCCGCACATCGACTGGACCTCCGGCGCGGTGGAGTTGGCGACGGAGTCGCGGCCGTGGCCGGCGGTGGACCGCCCGCGTCGGGCGGCGGTGTCGTCGTTCGGCATGTCCGGCACGAATGCCCACGTGATCATCGAGCTGCCCGACGAGCCGGAGGCGATGGCCCCGGCGGTGTCCGGGCCGGGCCTGGTGGCGTCGGACGTCGTGGTGTGGCCGGTGTCGGCGCGCTCGAAGGGCGCGCTGTCCGGTCAGGCGGCCCGCCTGGCGGAGTTCGTGCGCGGGCGCGGCGAGGTCGATCCGGCTGCGGTTGGCTGGTCCCTGGCCACGACCCGGTCGGTGTTCGACCAGCGGGCCGCCGTGGTCGGGTCGACCGTCGAGGACCTGCTGGCGGGGCTGGACGCCCTGGCCTCCGGGGCGCCGGCCGGCAATGTCGTCGCCGGCACGGCCTTGTCGCACGGGGCGGGTGCGGTGTTCGTGTTCCCGGGTCAGGGTGCGCAGTCGGCGCGGATGGCCGCCGGCCTGGTGGGTCGTACGCCGGTGTTCGACGCGCGCCTGGCCGAGTGCCAGCGTGCCCTGGCCCCGTACCTGGACGTGGACCTCGTGTCGGTGCTGACCGGTGACGACGAGTCGTGGTTGGCGCGGGTCGAGGTCGTGCAGCCGGTGCTGTGGGCCGTCGGCGTCGCCCTCGCGGCGGTGTGGCAGCACGCCGGTGTCGCCCCGGCTGCGGTGATCGGTCACTCGCAGGGCGAGATCGGTGCCGCGTGCGTGGCCGGCATCCTGTCCCTGGAGGACGCGGCGAAGGCCGTGGCCCTGCGCTCCCGGGCGCTGACCGTGCTGCGCGGTACCGGCACCATGGCGTCGGTCGACCTCTCCGCCGACGCCGTCGCCGAGCGTCTGCCGGCCTTCCCCGGCGTCGGTGTCGCGGCGGTCAACGGCCCCTCCACCGTCGTGGTGTCGGGTCCGCCGCAGCCGGTCGCCGACCTCGTCGAGGCGTGCCAGGCCGACGGCGTGCGCGCCCGGCTGATCCCGGTGGACTACGCGTCGCACTCCGCCGCGGTGCAGGAGGTCGCGGAGCGGTTGCGCGCCGACCTGGCCGACGTGACCCCGCGGCAGGGGCACGTCCGGCTCGTCTCCACGCTGACCGGGGACTGGGTGGAGCCGTCCTCGATGACGGCGGACTACTGGTACGAGAACCTGCGGCAGACCGTGCAATTCGACGCGGCCGTGCGGGTGGCCGTTGCCGCCGGGCACACCACGTTCGTGGAGATCAGCCCGCATCCGGTGCTGACGATGCCGGTGACGGCGATCCTCGACGACACCGGCGCCACCGGCCACACCCTCGGCAGCCTGCGGCGCGGCGACGACGACGCGACGCGGCTGCTGACCAACCTCGCCACCGCCCACACCATCGGCCTGCCCGTCGACCTGACCACGGTCCTCGCCGAGACCGACGCCGTGGCGCTGCCCACGTACGCCTTCGAGCGGGGACGCTTCTGGCTGGAGGCGCCCGCGCACCGGGTGCACGACGTCGGTTCCGCCGGCCTCCAGGACGCCGACCACCCGCTGCTCAGCGCGGCCGTACCGGTCGCCGACGACCAGACGGTGGTGCTGACCGGGCGGCTGTCGGTGCGTACCCACCCGTGGCTGGCCGACCACGCCGTCGGCGGGGCGGTGATCGTCCCGGGCACCGGCGTGGTCGACATGGTGGTCCGGGCCGGCGACGAGGTCGACGCGGGCCAGGTGGGCGACCTGACCCTGATCAACCCGCTGGTGCTCGCGCCGGCCGGTGCGGTGCAGGTGCAGGTGCGCGTGGGCCCGCCCGGCGACACCGGCGAGCGGACCGTCACCGTGCACTCCCGCCCCGAGGAGAACGCCGACGCCGAGTGGACCCGGCACGCCGAGGGCCTGCTGCTGCCGCACCTGACCGCCCCGACGGTCGTACCGGGGCAGTGGCCGCCGGCCGACGCCGTCGAGGTCGACGCCGACCTGGACGCCTGGTACGCGGAGATGGCCGAGGGTGGCCTCGGCTACGGCCCCGCCTTCCGCGGCCTGCGCCGGGTGTGGCGCGGCGACGACGAGGTCTACGCCGAGGTGGCCCTCCCCGAGGAGGCGACCGCCGACGCGTCCCGGTTCGGGCTGCACCCGGCCCTGTTCGACGCGGCCCTCCAGGCCAGCGGGATCACCGCCCTGCTCGGCGACCCGGCGGACACCTCCGGAATGGGCTGGATGCCGTTCGCCTTCCGCTCGGTGGCCCTGCACGCCCACGGCGCCACCCGGCTGCGGGTACGGCTGCGGTCGCTCGGCCCGGACACGGTCGCCGTCACGCTCGCCGACACCGCCGGCCAGCCGGTCGCCACCGTCGGCTCGCTGACCTTCCGCCCGGTCGCCGCGGGCCGGGCCGACGAGGCCGCCGCCCTGCGCCGCACCTCGGTGTTCCACCTGGACTGGACGCCGCTGCCGCGCACCGACGCGGTGGCGGGGGACGCCCGCTGGGCGCTGCTCGGCGACGACACCCCCGGCCTCGCCGGGGCGCTCACCGCCGCCGGGCACCCGACGCGGGTCCACGCCGACCTGGCGGCGCTGGTCGCGGCGATCGAGGAGTCCGGGGACGTACCCGACGTGGTGCTGGACCTGCGCTCCGGCGCGGAGCCGGACCCGGAGCGGGCCGACGCGGCCGCGCACGACGCGGCCCGCGCCGCGCTCGCGCTGGTGCAGCAGTGGTTGGGCGAGCCCCGGCTGGAGCGGGCCCGGCTGGTCCTGCACACCCGGGGCGCGGTCGGCGCCGCTCCCGGCGAGGCCCCGCGCGACCTGGCCCGGGCGAGCCTGTGGGGGCTGGTGCGCTCCGCGCAGTCCGAGCACCCCGGCCGGTTCACGCTGCTCGACACCGACGACGCCGCCGCCTCCCTGGCGGCCGTCCCGGCGGCCGTCGCCTCCGGCGAGCCGCAGCTCGCGGTCCGCGACGGCGCGCCGCTGGTGCCCCGGCTGGCCCGGGCGCGCGACGCCGCGGTGCTGTCGCCGCCCGCTGACGAGGTGCCGTGGCGCCTCGACGTCACCGAACAGGGCACGCTGGAGAACCTGGCCCTGCTGCCCGCCCCCGAGGTGGCCGGGGACCTGCCGGCCGGCCACGTCCTGGTCGGGATGCGCGCCTCCGGGCTGAACTTCCGGGACGTGGTGCTGGCCCTCGGCATGGTGCCCGACCAGGAGGTGCTGGGCAACGAGGGCGCGGGCGTGGTGCTCGGCGTGGGAGCGGGGGTCACCGACCTCGCCCCCGGCGACCGGGTGATGGGCATCTTCTCCGGCTCGTTCTCCTCGGCCGCGGTCACCGACCGCAGGCTGCTCACCCGCATCCCCGACGGCTGGTCGTACACCGACGCCGCCGCCGTGCCCGTGGTCTTCCTGACCGCCTGGTACGGCCTGGTGGAGCTGGCCCGGCTGCGCGCCGGGGAGTCCGCGCTCATCCACGCGGCGGCCGGCGGCGTCGGCATGGCCGCCGTGCAGATCGCCCGCCACCTCGGCGCGGAGGTCTACGGCACGGCCAGCCCCGGCAAGTGGCCGGCGCTGCGCGCCACCGGCTTCGACGACGCGCACCTCGCCTCCTCCCGCAGCCTCGACTTCGTCGAGGAGTTCGCCCACCGCACCGGCGGGCGGGGCGTCGACGTGGTGCTCAACGCGCTCAGCGGCGAGTTCGTGGACGCGTCGCTGCGGCTGCTCGCCGACGGCGGCCGGTTCGTCGAGATGGGCAAGACCGACAAGCGGGACCCGCGGCTCGTCGCCGGCGAGCACCCGGGTGTCAGCTACCAGGTCTTCGACCTGATCGAGGCCGGCCCGGAGAAGATCGGCGCGATGCTGGGCGAGCTGATGGCGCTCTTCGCCAGCGGGGCGCTGCGGCCGCTGCCCCGGCGTACGTGGGACGTCCGGCGCGCCCCCGAGGCGTTCCGCTTCCTCAGCCAGGCCCGGCACGTCGGCAAGCTCGCCCTGAGCATCCCGCAGGTGCCCCGCCTCGACGGCACGGTCCTGGTCTCCGGGGCGACCGGCACCCTCGGCGCGCTGCTCTGCCGACACCTGGTCACCGCGCACGACGCCCGGCAGCTGCTCCTGGTCAGCCGGCGCGGCCCGGACGCCGAGGGCGCCGACGAGCTGCTCGCCGACCTCAAGGCGCTCGGCGCGGACGTGTCGATCGTCGCCGCCGACCTGGCCGACCCGGACGCCGTGGCGGACGTGCTGTCCATGGTGGACCGGCGGCGTCCGCTGCGCGCGGTCGTGCACGCCGCCGGCGTCCTCGACGACGCCACCGTCGAGTCGCTCACCCCGGACCGCCTCGACGCGGTGCTGCGACCGAAGGTCGACGTGGCCTGGAACCTGCACCGGGCCACCCTCGGGCACGAGCTGACGGCGTTCGTGCTCTTCTCCGCCGCCGCCGGCGTCTTCGGCGGTCCCGGCCAGGGCAACTACGCCGCCGGCAACGCCTTCCTCGACGCCCTCGCCGAGCACCGGCGGGCCCTCGGCCTGCCGGCGGTCTCGCTGGCCTGGGGCCGCTGGGCCCAGGCCAGCGGCATGACGGGGCACCTCGACTCGGCCGACATCCGCCGGCTCGACCGGGGCGGCATGGCCGCGCTGTCGAACGACGAGGGCCTCGCCCTGTTCGACGCGGCCTGGCGCTCGGAGCGGGCGACGCTGATGCCGGCCAAGATCATCACCGGGGTGGCCGCGCCCGGGGCGCCGGTCCACCCGCTGCTGGCGAACCTGGTCCGTCCCGCCGGCCGCCGGGCCGCGGCCGGCGAGGTGGCCGACGGGCAGGCGTACGCCGAGACGCTGCGCGGCCTGCCCGACGACAAGCGGGTACGCGTCCTGCGCGACCTGGTGCTGTCGCACGTGGCGGTCGTCCTCGGCCACGGCGACCCGGCCGGCATCGAGCCGACCCGCGCGTTCCGGGAACTCGGCTTCGACTCGCTCACCGCGGTCGAGCTGCGCAACCGGCTCGGCGCGGCCACCGGGCTGCGGCTGCCGGCGACGCTGGTCTTCGACAACCCGACGCCCGCGGCGCTCGCCGCCCACCTGGCCGGACAGTTCGCCCCGGCGACCCCGGCGGGCGGGACGTCGACGGCGGGCCGGGAGCTCGACCGGCTGGAGGCGGCGCTCGTCGGGCTCGACCCGACCGACGACGAGTTCCGCCGGATCACCGACCGGCTGCACGGCCTGCTGGACCGGCTGACCGAGCGGCAGGCGGACGCGGACGGCGACGACGACCTGGAGTCGGCCACCGCCGAGAACATCTTCGACCTGATCGACCGCGAGCTGGAGACGTCGTGACCACCAGCCGCAACGACATCGGCATGCCGAGTGAGGTAGGTCCACGGTGAGCAACGAGGACGAGAAGTACGTCGAGTACCTGAAGCGTACGACCTCGGAGCTGCGGCGTACCCGGCGGCGGCTGCGCGAGCTGGAGACCCGGGACTCCGAGCCCATCGCCATCGTGGCGATGAGCTGCCGCTACCCGGGCGGGGTCGACAGCCCCGAGGCGCTGTGGCAGCTCGTCCGCGACGGCGGCGACGGCATCGGGCCGTTCCCCGCCGACCGGGGCTGGGACCTGGACCGCCTCTTCCACCCCGACCCCGACCACCCGGGCACCAGCTACGTGACCGAGGGCGGCTTCGTCTACTCCGCCGCCGACTTCGACGCCGACCTGTTCGGCATCTCGCCCCGCGAGGCCGTCGCCATGGACCCGCAGCAGCGGCTGCTGCTGGAGACCTCCTGGGAGGCGTTCGAGCGGGCCGGGCTGCCCCTGCCGGCGGTCCGGGGCAGCCGCACCGGCGTCTTCGTCGGGGCGTCGTCGCACGGCTACGACGGCATGATGGCGCAGGCCGAGAACGGCGAGGGTCACCTGCTCACCGGCAACGCCACCAGCGTCATCTCCGGCCGCGTCGCGTACACCCTCGGGCTGGAGGGGCCGGCGGTCACCGTCGACACCGCCTGCTCGTCCTCGCTGGTCGCCATCCACCTGGCCGCGCAGGCCCTGCGCAACGGCGACTGCGAGCTGGCGCTGGCCGGCGGCGTGACGGTGATGCCCACCCCGGCGGTCTTCGTCGGCTTCAGCCGGCAGCGCGGCCTCGCCGCCGACGGCCGGTGCAAGGCGTTCGCCGCCGGCGCGGACGGCACCTCCTGGTCCGAGGGCATCGGCATGCTGCTGCTCACCCGACTCTCCGACGCGCAGCGGCACGGATACCCGGTGCTCGCCGTGGTGCGGGGCAGCGCGGTCAACCAGGACGGCGCGTCCAACGGGCTCAGCGCCCCGCACGGCCCCTCCCAGGTCCGCGTCATCCGCCAGGCCCTGGCCAACGCCCGGCTCACCCCCGAGCAGGTGGACGTCGTCGAGGCGCACGGCACGGGCACCCGGCTCGGCGACCCGATCGAGGCGCAGGCGCTGCTGGCCACGTACGGGCAGGACCGCGACGACGCCGCGCCGCTGCTGCTCGGGTCGGTCAAGTCGAACATCGGCCACACCCAGGCCGCCGCCGGCGTGGCCGGCGTGATCAAGATGGTGATGGCGATGCGGCAGGGCGTCGTGCCGCCCACCCTGCACGTCGACGAGCCGTCCCCGCACATCGACTGGACCGCCGGGGCGGTCACCCTCGCCACCGCCGCCACCCCGTGGCCCGCCGTGGACCGGCCGCGCCGGGCCGCGGTGTCGTCGTTCGGGGTGTCCGGCACCAACGCGCACACCATCATCGAGCAGGCCCCGGCCGAGGCCGAGGCCGAGGCGACCGCGACGGCGCGGCGCCCGGTGGCCCCCGTGCTGCTCTCCGCCCGCTCCGAGGCCGCCCTCGCCGCCCAGGCCGGCCGCTGGGCCGCCCGGTTCGCCGCCGACGACACCCTGCGCCCCCTCGACGTGGCCTTCTCGTCGGTCACCTCCCGCTCCACCCTGGACCGCCGCGCCGTGGTCTCCGCGACCGACCGCGACGACCTGCTCGCCGGGCTGCGCGCCCTCGCCGCCGGGGAACCGGCCGGCACCGTCGTCGCCGGCGCCGGGTCGCCGCGCGGTCAGCTCGCGATCCTCTTCTCCGGCCAGGGCGCGCAGCGCGCCGGCATGGGCCGGGAGCTGTACGCCGAGTTCCCCGTCTTCGCCGCCGCACTCGACGAGGCGTGCGGACACCTGGACCGGGCCCTGCCGCGCCCCCTGCGCGAGGTGCTCTTCGCCGCCGAGGGCTCGGCCGAGGCCGAGCTGCTGGACGAGACGGTGTTCACGCAGGCCGGCCTGTTCGCCGTCGAGGTGGCGCTGTTCCGGCTGGTGGAGTCCTTCGGGATCGTCCCCGACCTGGTCGCCGGCCACTCGATCGGCGAGGTCACGGCCGCGTACGTGGCCGGGGTGCTGTCCCTGGAGCACGCCGCCGCGTTGGTGGCGGCGCGGGGCCGGCTGATGCAGGCGCTGCCCACCGGCGGCGGCATGCTCGCCGTCGCGGCCGCCGAGGCCGACGTCCTCGCCACGCTGGACGGCCTGGCCGACCGGGCGGGGATCGCGGCCGTGAACGGGCCGTCGTCGGTCGTCGTCTCCGGCGCCGTCGATGCCCTGGACGAGGTGGAGCGCGTCTGGCGGGAGCGCGGGGTGCGCACCCGCCGGCTGGCGGTCAGCCACGCGTTCCACAGCCCGCTGATGGAGCCGATGCTCGCGAGGTTCCGCGCGGTGCTCGGCAAGCTGACCTTCGCCGCGCCGGCGCTGCCGATCGTGTCGAACGTGACCGGGGCGCTCGCCGACGCCGAGGAGATCCGTACGGCCGACTACTGGGTGCGGCACGTGCGGGAGGCGGTCCGGTACGCCGACGGGGTGGCCGCGTTGCGGGCCGCGGGCGTGGACACGTTCCTGGAGGTCGGCCCGCAGAGCGTGCTGACCGCGATGGCGGCCGACATCCTGCCCGGCGACGACGCCGCGCTGAGCGTCGCCGTGCAGCGCAAGGACCGGCCCGAGGCGCAGGGGTTGCTGGCCGGGTTGGCCGAGCTGCACGTGCACGGGGTGGCGGTGGACTGGCAGCCGTGGTTCGCCGACACCGGCGCGCGGCGGGTGGACCTGCCCACGTACGCCTTCCAGCACCAGCGCTACTGGCCCGAGGTCGGCGGCACCGCCGGACCGACCGCGCCGACCGACACCGCCGAGGGGGACTTCTGGGCGGCGGTGGAGCGCGGCGACCTGACCGAGGTCGCCGCCCATTTGGCCGTGCAGGACGACCCCGCGGCGGTCGAGGCCCTCGCCCCGGCCGTGCCGGTGCTGTCGTCGTGGCGGCGCGCCCGGCACCGCGACGCCGTGGTGGACGGCTGGGCGTACCGGGTCGACTGGGAGCCCGTCCGCCCCGCCGCCGCGCCGGCGCTGACCGGCCGCTGGCTGGTCGTCACCGCCGACGCCGACGACGCCGGGGTGGCCGGGACGCTGACCGGCGCGGGCGCCCACGTCGACACCCTCACCGCCGCCCCGGGCGTCGGCCGCGCGGAGCTGGCCGAGCTGCTGCGCGACCACGGCGACCAGGGCTGGACCGGGGTGCTCTGCGTGCTGCCCGCGCACGACCGGGCACTGCCGGACGCCCCGGCCGTCTCCACCGGCGCCGCGCTGCTGCTCACCCTCACCCAGGCGCTCGCCGACGCCAACCTGCCCGGCCGGCTCTGGTGCCTCACCCGGGGCGCCGTCCGCGTCGGAGGCGGCGAGACCCTCGCCGACCCGTGGCCCGCCCTGGCCTGGGGCCTGGGCCGGGTCGTCGCCCTCGAACAGCCGGACCGCTGGGGCGGCCTGGTCGACCTGCCCGCCCGCGTCGACCGGAGCGCCGGGGACGCGCTGCTCGCCGTCCTCGCCGACAGCGGCCACGACCAGGTGGCGATCCGCCCGCAGGGGATCCTCGGCCGGCGGCTGGTGCCGGCCGCGCCGCCCGCCGGGTCGGGCTGGCGGCCCGCCGGGACGGTGCTGGTGACCGGCGGTACGGGTGCGTTGGGTCGGCACGTGGCCCGTTGGTTGTTGGCCAACGGGGCGGCCGAGGTGGTGCTCGCCTCGCGGCGTGGCTCGGCGGCGCCGGGCGCGGCGGAGCTGATCGACGAGTTGGGTGCGGTGCGGGTGGTGGCGTGCGACGTCACCGACCGGGCCGCGGTCAACGCGCTGGTCGCCGGCCTGCCGGGGCTGACCGCCGTCGTGCACACCGCCGGCGTGGTCGACGACGGCGTGCTCGACGGGCTCGACCTGGCCCGGATGCAGACCGTCCTCGACGGCAAGGTCCGCGCCGCCCGGGTGCTGCACGAGGCCACCGCCGACCGCGACCTCGACGCGTTCGTGCTCTTCTCCTCCCTCGCCGGGGTCATCGGCAGCGCCGGACAGGGCAACTACGCGGCGGCCAACGCGTACCTCGACGCGTTCGCGGCCTGGCGGCGCGACCAGGGCCTGCCAGCGACCGCCATCGCCTGGGGCGCCTGGTCCGAGGACGGCATGGCCGCGGCGCTGACCGCCCGGCTCGCCCGGGGCGGAGTCAACGCGCTCCCCGTCGCCGAGGCCGTCACCGCCCTCGGCCGGCTGGTCAACACCGCCGAGCCGGCGGTCACCGTCGCCGACGTCGACTGGGGACGCCTCGCCGCCTCCTGGGGCCGGCCGACGCCGCTGATCGCCGCCCTGCCCGGGGTGCCCGCCGTGCCCACCGGCCCCGCCCGGGCCGTGGTGGTCGGCCGGTCCCTGCCGCAGCTCGCGGACCTCGTGCGCACCCAGGCCGCCGTCGTGCTCGGCTACCCGGCCGGCCAGCCGCTGCCCGACCGCACCTTCCGCGACCTCGGCTTCGACTCGCTCACCGCCGTCGAGCTGCGCAACCGGCTGACCGCCGAGACCGGCATGACGCTGCCCGCCACGCTGGTCTTCGACCACCCCACGGTCGCCGAACTCGCCGCCCACCTGCACGGCCTCACCGCCGGGCACACCACCAGCGAGGTGGTCGCCGACGGCACGGGCCGCGACCGCGAGCCGATCGCCATCGTCGCGATGAGCTGCCGCTTCCCCGGCGGGGTCGCCTCGCCCGAGCAGCTCTGGGACCTCGTCGCCACCGGCACCGACGCGATGAGCCTGATGCCCGGCGAGCGCGGCTGGAACCTCGCCGAGCTGTACCACCCCGACCCCGAGCACCTCGGCACCAGCTACGTCCGCGAGGGCGGCTTCGTCGCCGGGGCCGGCGAGTTCGACCCGGCCTTCTTCGGCATCAGCCCCCGCGAGGCCCTCGCCATGGACCCCCAGCAGCGGCTGCTGCTGGAGGCCACCTGGGAGGCGTTCGAGCGGGCCCGGATCGACCCGACCGCGCTGCGCGGCAGCCGCACCGGCGTGTACGTCGGCACCAACGGCCAGGACTACGGCTCGCTGCTGATGGCCGCCGGGGACGTCGACGAGAACTACCTCGCCACCGGCACCTCCGCCAGCGTCATCTCCGGTCGGCTGGCGTACACCTTCGGGCTGCACGGCCCGGCGGTCACCGTCGACACCGCCTGCTCGTCGTCGCTGGTCGCGATGCACCTCGCCGCGCAGGCCCTCCAGGCGGGGGAGTGCGACCTCGCCCTGGCCGGCGGCGCCACCGTGATGGCCACCCCCGGCATCTTCGTCGGCTTCTCCCGCCAGCGCGGCCTCGCCGCCGACGGCCGGTGCAAGCCGTTCGCCGGGGCCGCCGACGGCACGGGCTGGGGCGAGGGCGTCGGCCTGCTGGTGCTCCAGCGGCTCTCCGACGCGCGCCGCGACGGCAACCCCATCCTCGCCGTGCTGCGCGGCAGCGCCGTCAACCAGGACGGCGCCTCCAACGGCCTCACCGCCCCCAACGGCCCCGCCCAGCAGCGGGTGATCCGGCAGGCCCTCGCCAACGCCGGACTCACCGCCGACCAGGTGGACGCCGTCGAGGCGCACGGCACCGGCACCACCCTCGGCGACCCCATCGAGGCGCAGGCGCTGCTGGCCACCTACGGCCAGGACCGTCCCGCCGACCGGCCGCTGTGGCTGGGCTCGATCAAGTCGAACATCGGGCACACCCAGGCCGCCGCCGGCGTCGCCGGGGTGATGAAGATGGTCCTGGCCATGCGGCACGGGGTGCTGCCGCCCACCCTGCACGTGGACGAGCCCACCCCGCACGTCGACTGGAGCGCCGGCAGCGTCGAGCTGCTCACCGCCGCCCGCCCGTGGGAGCCGGCCGACGGCGTACGCCGCGCCGCCGTGTCCTCGTTCGGCATCAGCGGCACCAACGTGCACACCATCCTCGAACAGGCCCCCGCCGAGGAGCCCGAGCCCGAGCCGGCGGCCGACGGGCCGACCGGGGAGCTGCCCTGGGTGCTCTCCGGGCGCACCGTCGACGCCCTCACCGCCCGCACCCGGGACCTGCTCGACCACCTCGAGACGGTCGACGACGGCGAACTCGCCGACGTCAGCTGGTCGCTGGCCGCCACCCGCGCGTCCCACGACCACCGGGCCGTCGTCTTCGCCGCCGACCGCGACGACCTGACCGCGGCCCTCGACGCGCTCGTCGCCGGCCGCCCCACCGCGCAGACCGTCACCCGCGCCCCCGGCACCCCGGGCGAGGTCGCCTTCGTCTTCCCCGGCCAGGGCTCCCAGTGGGTCGGCATGGCCGCGGAACTCCTCGACACCGCCCCGGTCTTCGCGGAGAAGTTCGCCGCCTGCGCCGAGGCGCTGCGCCCGTACGTCGACTGGTCGCCGACCGACGTGGTGCGCGGCGCGCCGGACGCCCCGTCGCTGGAGCGGGTCGACGTCGTGCAGCCCACCCTGTTCGCGGTCAGCGTCTCGCTCGCCGCGCTCTGGGCGTCGTACGGGGTGCGCCCCTCCGCCGTCGTCGGCCACTCGCAGGGCGAGATCGCCGCCGCGTACGTCGCCGGGGGCCTCACCCTGGACGACGCGGCGGCCGTGGTCGCGCTGCGCAGCCGGATCATCGCCGGCATCGCCGGGGACGGCGGCATGGTCTCGGTCGCCACCACCGCCGACGAGGCCACGCAGACGATCGCCCGCTGGGCCGGCCGGATCGCCCTGGCCGCCGTCAACGGACCCACCTCGGTCGTGGTCTCCGGCGACAGCGCCGCCCTCGACGAGCTGGTCGCCCACTACGAGGCCCGCGAGGTGCGGGTGCGCCGCGTCCCGGTGGACTACGCCTCCCACTCCGCCCACGTCGAGCAGCTGCGCGAGCAGCTCCTGGAACTGCTCGCCGGGCTGCGGCCCCGCACCGGCGAGGTCCGGTTCCGGTCCACTGTGGAGGGGGACTGGCTCGACACCGCCGCCCTCGACGCCGACTACTGGTACCGCAACCTGCGGCAGACCGTCCGCTTCGACGACGCGGTGCGCAGCCTCGTCGCCGCCGGCTACCAGACCTTCGTCGAGGTCAGCGCCCACCCGGTGTTGACCATGGCCGTGCAGGAGAGCGTCGAGCTGGCCGCCGCCGACCCGGACGCGGTCACCGTCACCGGCAGCCTCCGCCGCGGCGAGGGTGGCCTCGGCCGCTTCCTCCGCGCCCTCGCCGAGGTCTGGACCGGGGGCACGCCGGTGGACTGGCGGCCCGCGTTCACCGGCCTCGCCGGCCGCCGCCGCGACCTGCCCACGTACCCGTTCCAGCGGCAGCTCTACTGGCCGCAGCCGTCCGCCACCCCCGCCCCGGCCGCCGGCGTCACCGGTCCCGTGGCCGACGACGAGGTCGACGCCCGGTTCTGGGCGGCTGTCGAGGCGGAGGACCTGACCGCGCTCACCGCCGAACTCGCCGGCGCGACCGAGTCGGAGCCCGTGCCGGACGCGGCGTTCGCCGACGTGCTGCCGGTCCTCGCCGCCTGGCGCCGCCGGCACCGCGACCAGGCCACCGTGGACTCCTGGCGGTACCGGGACAGCTGGACGCCGATCGCCCCCGACGCCGCCGGCGAGCCCGCCGTCACCGGCACCTGGTGGCTGGTCACCGGCCCCGACGACACCGGCGCGGCCGAGGCCGCCTTCTGCACCGAGGCGTTGCGGCGGCACGGCGGCACCGTCGTACCGCTGGTGCTGGACGCCGACCGCACGGACCGCGCGGCGCTCGCCGCCCGGCTGCGCGACCTCGCCGACGGCGGCGCGCCGCCCGCCGGGATCCTGTCGCTGCTGCCGCTCGACGAGACGCCCGCCCCGGCGCACCCGTCGGTGCCGGTCGGCTTCGCCGGCACCGTGACCCTCGTGCAGGCACTCGGCGACGCCGGCGTGCGCGCACCGCTGTGGTGCCTCACCCGGGGGGCCGTCGCCACCGGCCCGGCCGACCCGCTGCCGCACCCGCTCCAGCAGCTCACCTGGGGCTTCGGCCGGGTCGCCGCACTCGAGCACCCGGACCGCTGGGGCGGCCTCGTGGACCTCCCCGACGAGCTCGACGACGCGGCCGGCCGCCGGCTGGTCCGCGTCCTCGCCGGCACCGACGGGGAGGACCAGGTCGCGCTGCGGTGGGCCGGCGCGTTCGGCCGGCGACTGCTGCACGCCCCGCTCGGCGACGCCCCCGCCCCGCGCGCCTGGCGGCCCTCCGGCACCGCCCTGGTCACCGGCGGCACCGGCGCGCTCGGCGGACACATGGCCCGCTGGCTCGCCGCCAACGGCGCCGCGCACCTGGTGCTGGTCAGCCGGCGCGGCCGGCAGGCCGAGGGCATCGCCGACCTCGAGGCCGAGCTGGTCGGACTGGGCGCCCGGGTGACCGTCGCCGCCTGCGACGCGGCCGACCGGTCGGCGCTCGCCGCCGTCCTCGCCGACCTGCCGCCCGAGCACCCGCTGACCACCGTCGTGCACACCGCCGCCGTCCTCGACGACTCGGTGATCAATTCGTTGACCCTCGACCAGGTCGACTACGCGCTCAGCGCGAAGGTCACCGCGGCCCTGAACCTGCACGAGCTGACCCGCGAGCTGGACCTCGACGCGTTCATCCTGTTCTCCTCGATGGCCGGCACCGTCGGCAGCTCCGGCGTGGGCAACTACGCCCCCGGCAACGCGTTCCTCAACGCCCTCGCCGAGCACCGGCGGGCCCTCGGCCTGCCCGCCACCTCGATCGGCTGGGGCGCCTGGGGCGGCGGCGGCATGGCCGACGGCGAGTTCGGCCAGATGCTGCACCGCCACGGTGCGCCCGAGATGCCCCCGCGGCTCGCCGTCGCGGCCCTGCACCAGGCCGTCGAGCACGACGAGACGTTCCTGACCATCTCGAACATCGCCTGGGACCGGTTCTTCGTCGCCTTCACCGCCACCCGACCCGGCCCGCTGATCTCGGAGATCCCCGAGGCGCAGCGGTTGCAGGCCACCAAGGGCCTGGCCGAGACGAAGCAGACCGAGGAGGCCGGCCCGGCCGGGACGTTCACCCGGATGAGCGCCGCCGAGCGCCAGCAGGCGCTGCTCGACCTGGTCCGCGACCAGGCGGCCACGGTCCTCAAGTACGCCGACGGCCAGGCCGTCGACCCGCACCACGCGTTCCGCGACCTCGGCTTCGACTCGGTGACGGCGGTGGAGCTGCGCAACCGGCTCGCCACCGCCACCTCGCTGCGGCTGCCGGTGACCCTGGTCTTCGACTACCCGTCGCCGACCGCGCTCGCCCGGCACCTGCACGAGGAACTCGGCGGGGAGGCCGCCGTGGCGGCGGAGACCGCCCCGGTGACGCTCGGCGACGACGAGCCGGTGGCCATCGTCGCCATGTCCTGCCGCTTCCCCGGCGGGGCGCACGACCCCGAGCGGTTCTGGCAGATGCTGCACGCCGGCCGCGACGCCGTGTCCGACCTACCCGGCGATCGGGGTTGGGACGTCGAGCGGCTCTACGACCCCGACCCCTATTCCACCGGCACCTCCTACGTCCGCAGTGGCGCCTTCCTCTACGAGGCGGCGGAGTTTGATGCCGGTTTCTTCGGGATTTCGCCCCGCGAGGCGTTGGCCATGGATCCGCAGCAGCGGTTGTTGCTCGAGGTTTCGTGGGAGGCGGTCGAGCGGGCAGGGGTTGAGCCTGGGGTCTTGCGGGGTTCGCGAACAGGGGTGTTCGTGGGCACCAATGGTCAGGACTATGGGGCCCTGCTGATGGTGGCGGGGGACGAGGTGGAGGGCTTCGCGGGGACGGGCAACGCCGCGAGTGTGGTGTCGGGTCGGGTGGCGTACGCGTTGGGGTTGGAGGGGCCGGCGGTGTCGGTGGACACGGCGTGTTCGTCGTCGTTGGTGGCGTTGCACCTGGCGGTGCAGTCGCTGCGGCGCGGCGAGTGCGACCTCGCCCTCGCCGGTGGCGTGACCGTGATGTCGACGCCCGGGCTGTTCGTGGAGTTCTCGCGGCAGCGGGGCCTGGCCGCCGACGGCCGGTGCAAGGCGTTCGCGGCCGGTGCGGACGGCACGGGCTGGGGCGAGGGCGTCGGCATGCTGCTGGTGGAGCGGCTGTCGGACGCGCGGCGCAACGGTCACGAGGTGTTGGCGATCGTGCGGGGGAGCGCGGTCAACCAGGACGGCGCGTCGAACGGCCTGACGGCGCCGAACGGGCCGTCGCAGCAGCGGGTGATCCGGCAGGCGCTGGCGTCGGCGCGGTTGTCCACCGCCGACGTGGACGTGGTGGAGGCGCACGGCACCGGCACCACGCTCGGCGACCCGATCGAGGCGCAGGCCCTGCTGGCGACGTACGGGCAGGAGCGCGACGAGCCGCTGTTGCTGGGCTCCGTGAAGTCGAACATCGGCCACACCCAGGCCGCCGCCGGCGTCGCCGGCGTGATCAAGATGGTGCTGGCGATGCGGGAGGGCGTGGTCCCGGCGACGCTGCACGTGGACGAGCCGTCCCCGCACATCGACTGGACCTCCGGCGCGGTCGAGTTGGCGATCGAGTCGCGGCCGTGGCCGGCGGTGGAGCGGCCGCGTCGCGCGGCGGTGTCGTCGTTCGGCATCTCCGGCACCAACGCGCACGTCATCATCGAGCTGCCCGAGGACCTGCCCGCCGAGAGCGCGGCTCCCGACGCCGAGACCGGCGCGGGCCGGGGCCCGGGCCTGGTGGCCGCCGACGTCGTCGTCTGGTCGGTGTCGGCGCGCTCGAAGGCCGGCCTGGCCGGTCAGGCCGCCCGCCTGGCCCGGCACGTCCGCGAGCGCGGCGAGGTCGATCCGGCGGCGGTGGGCTGGTCCCTGGCCACCACCCGGTCGACGTTCGACCAGCGGGCCGCCGTGGTCGGGTCGACTGCCGAGGACCTGCTGGCCGGGCTGGACGCCCTGTCCGCCGGCATGCCGGCGGGGAACCTCGTCACGGGCGCGGTCTCCGGGACCGGCGCGGGTGCGGTGTTCGTGTTCCCGGGTCAGGGTGCGCAGTCGGCGCGGATGGCCGCCGGCCTGGTGGGTCGTACGCCGGTGTTCGACGCGCGGCTGGCCGAGTGCCAGCGTGCCCTGGCCCCGTACCTGGACGTGGACCTCGTGTCGGTGCTGACCGGGGATGACGAGTCGTGGTTGGCGCGGGTCGAGGTCGTGCAGCCGGTGCTGTGGGCCGTCGGCATCGCCCTCGCGGCGGTGTGGCAGCACGCCGGTGTCGCTCCGGCCGCGGTGATCGGTCACTCGCAGGGCGAGATCGGCGCCGCGTGCGTCGCCGGCATCCTCAGCCTGGAGGACGCGGCGAAGGCCGTGGCCCTGCGCTCGCGGGCCCTGACCGTGCTGCGGGGCACCGGCACGATGGCCTCGGTCGACCTGTCCGCCGAGGCGGTGACCGCCCGTCTCGCGGCGTTCCCCGGGGTGGGGGTGGCGGCCGTCAACGGCCCCACCACCGTCGTGGTGTCCGGGCCGCCGCAGCCGGTCGCCGACCTGGTCGAGGCGTGCCAGGCCGACGGCGTGCGCGCCCGGTTGATCCCGGTGGACTACGCGTCGCACTCGGCGGCGGTGCAGGAGGTCGCGGAGCGGTTGCGCGCCGACCTGGCCGACGTGACCCCGCGGCAGGGGCACGTCCGGCTCGTCTCGACGTTGACCGGGGACTGGGTGGAGCCGTCCTCGATGACGGCGGACTACTGGTACGAGAACCTGCGGCAGACCGTGCGGTTCGACGCGGCCGTGCGGGTG
>NZ_JBFABA010000041.1:0-52494 GCF_040640115.1 Micromonospora sp. NPDC023644
GCCGCGTCCGGCCCGGACGGGGTGCCCGGTTCCGCGCCGGGCGGCCGGGGGCAGGGCCAGCGCCAGCGCCCGGGCCCAGGCGGCGTCCGTGCCGGTCAGCAGCGGCTGCCACACCGCCCGGGCGACGGCCTCCGCCCGTTCCCCGCCCGCCCGGGAACGGGCCGTCGGGGGCGGCTCGGCGAGGCCGGGCAGGACCCGGCCCCGGGCCGCCAGGTCGGCCGCGAAGTCGGCCAGCTCGGCGAGGTGGCGCAGGGTCGCGCCCGGCACGGCGGCCACCGCGTCGAGGCCGCGCAGCAGGGGCAGGGCGGCGTCGGGGGCGTACCGGAGGACGGGGACCCGCCACCCGGCGAGGGTGACCGGCCCGCGGACCGTCCCGGCGACGTCGGGGCGGACGAGTTCCGGGGAGTCCAGCGGCGTGCCGGCCCGGGTGGGGAGGGCGAGCAGGGCCGTGCCGAGCTCGGTCGGCTCGGCCGTTCCGGCGAGCGCGGCGGCGAGCATGGCGTGGTCGGCGGCGAACGGGTGCGGCCGTTCCCGGGGCGCCCGCCCCGGGCGGCGCGGCGCGTGGGCCGGCAGCGTGCTGTCCTCGGCCCAGACGGCGAGCCCGACGCCCGACCGCCAGACCCCGTGGACGACCAGCACGCGTCCCCCTCCTCGCGACGACCCCGGCGAGGATATCGGGCCGGGCCCGGCGGCCCCGACCAGCACACCGTCGGCCGTCCGGACGGGCGCCCGGCGGGCGGCCGGGTCGGGGGCCGCGATGCCCGGCCGGGCGCTCGGCGGGGCTAGGGTCGGGCGCGTGTACGACCTCCTCGTGATCGGCGGCCTCGGTGTCGACGTGCGGGTGCGGGTGCCCGCGATCCCGCTGCCGGCCGCCGACTCCCTCGCCGTCGACCCGATCGACCTGCGGATCGGCAACACCGGTGCCGGGGTGGCGCTGGCCGGGCACGCGCTCGGGCTCCGGGTGGCGGTGGTCGACGTCGTCGGCGCCGACCCGGCCGGCGACGTGGTCCGGGCCGCGCTGGCCCGCACCGGCGTGCACGCCGTGCTGGGCGACGCGCCGGCCGGCACCCGGCGGTCGGTGAACCTGGTCGACCCGGCCGGCCGGCGGATGTCGCTCTACGACCCGCGCCCCTGGCACGGGCCGGCCCCGTTCCCGGCGGCCGAGGTGGCCGCGCTGGTCGGGCAGGCCACGCACGTGCACCTCTCGATCATGGACTGGACGCTTCCCCTGCTGCCCGCCCTGCGCGCGGGGCTGGCCGACGGTGCCGCCCTCTCCACCGACCTGCACGACTGGGACGGCGGGAACCCCTACCACCGGCCCTTCGCCGAGGTGGCCGACCTGGTCTTCGTCAGCGGCGTCCGGCTGGGCACGAGGGCCGGCGCGCTCGCCGCCGCGCTGGCGCCCCGCACGGTGCTGGTGACCCGGGGAGCGGACGGCGCCGAGCTGCACACCGGTGGGAACGCCCCGACGCCGGTGCCCGCCGCCGCGCCGCCCGGACCGGTCGTCGACACCAACGGCGCGGGGGACGCCTTCGCGGCGGGCCTGATCGCCGGCCGGCTGCGCGGCGCGTCGCTGACCGACGCGGCGGCGTACGCGGCCCGGGTCGCCGCGGCGGCCTGCACCCACGACGGCATGGAGTATCCGTCCGACCTGCTGCCGCGCCGCTGACGCCGGTGCTCGCCGGCTCGTCGCCCGGGTCGGGTCGGGTCGCCGCGCAGGTCCCGCCCGGCCGAGGCGGTCAGACCGCGCCGGTGGCGCCGTCGGTCAGCTCGCGGAGGATGTCGGCGTGCCCGGCGTGCCGGGCGGTCTCCTCGATCATGTGCACCAGGATCCAGCGCAGCGAGACCTCGCCGAGCTGGGGGTGCGGCACGACGTGGTCGAGGTCGAACCGGCCGGCGACCTCCCGCGACCGGGCGCAGGCCCGCTCGTAGGCGGCGGCGAGCCGTTCGACGGTGTCGCCGTCGGTGAGCGTGAAGCTGGCCACCGCGTCCTCCTCGGAGGTGAGGTAGACGTCGCCGGGGCCGGGGGCCAGCAGGCACGGGAACCAGTTCCGTTCCACCAGCGTCAGGTGTTTGACGAGGCCGGCGACGGTGGTGGCCGAGGGCACCAGCCGGCGGGCCGCGTCGGCGTCGGAGAGCCCGCGCAGCTTGCGCAGCAGCACGCCCCGGTGGAAGTCCAGGAACGACTCGAGCACGGCCCGCTCGTCGCCCGTACGCGCCAGCACCGGGCCGAGGGTGGTATCGATCTCCATCTCCGCCATCCACCGACCCTAGTGCCGGGGCGCCCGGGCCCGCTGCCCCGCTATCCCCTGCGCCGCTGGGCCGGGCCGGGCAGGATGGGGCGCATGGCATCAACGGCAGAAATCCCCCTGGTGGGTGGCGTCGCCGACGGCGAGACCGTCACCGTGGAGCTGGACCCGAACGGCCGGCCGCCGCTGACCCACCACCACCTCGGTGCGAAGGGGCTGGCCGAGGCGGAGATCTACGAGCTGGAGTCCGTGGCCGCCGAGGCCGCCCGGTGGTGCTACCGCTGGCGCGGACCGGCGGTCTGAGCCGGCGGGTCAGGCCGCCGGGGCCAGGCTGCGGGCGCGCAGGCTGTCCAGCACGGCGCGGGTGACCTGGGAGGTTCCCCGGGCCTCGTCGCACACCTCGGCCACCCGCCGGGCGGTGGCCTCGGCCCGCTGCTCCCGCTCGTCCCAGAGCCGGTCGACCTCGGCCAGGAGCGGGCCCTCGACCTCCCGCTCCACGCCGCGCAGCGCCGGCACCCCGAGCCGCTGGGCCAGGTCGAAGACCTTGCCGGCGTACGGCAGCGGCAGGAACGGCGTGCCCGCCATCGCGGCGAAGATCAGGAAGTGCAGCCGCATGCCCACGGCCAGGTCGAAGTGGCGCATCAGCCCGAGCACCTGCTGGGGCGAATAGGTGCCGTGCAGGATCCGGCCCCGCTCGGCGGCGACCATGTGCGACAGCACGCCGTGCGAGTGCCGGATGTCGTCGCGCTCCATCGGGACGAAGAGCACGTAGGCGTCGATCCGGTGCACCAGGAAGTCGCCGATCTGGGCGAGCAGGCGGTGGTAGCCGTCGACGTCGAGCCGCTCGGCGGCCCGGCCCGGCTCCCGTACGCTCATCCCGACCAGCCGCTTGCCGGCCGGCACGCCCTCCTCGCGGAGCAGCTCCGCCGGGAAGTCCTCGGGTTCGATCAGGAACGCCGGGTCGGCGGTCACGGTGATCGGGTTGAGCAGCCCCGCCTCCTCCAGCACCATCCGGGACTCCTGGTCCCGCACGGTCACCTGGGTGGCGCTGGCCAGGGTCTCCCGCACCATGCCCGTGTCCACGCCCTCGCTGAGCGGCCCGACCCCCACCGCGTACGTCAGCAGCGGCAGGCCCCGCTCCTGGGCGACCCGGACCACCCGCAGGTAGCGGCGGGCCTCCCGGTCGTAGAGGATGCCGCCGCCGCCGAGGATCAGCACGTCGAGCTGGGCCAGGACCAGCGCCGAGTCGGTCCGGCTGATCCCCTCCCAGGGCACCGCCTCCACGTCGGGATGGGCGATGCGGGTGTGCTCCGGGTTCCGGGAGAAGACGATGATCCGCCCGTTCGGCTCCTGCTCCCGCAGATCGGCCAGCAGACCGCTCAGGATCGCCTCGTCACCGAGGTTGCGACCGCCGTACGAGCCGAGCACACCGATGGTCAGTCCGCCACCATGCCTCATCCGTCGCTCCTCCCCAGGTGCGTCCGGGGCGGGGGTTTCCCGCTGCGCGGGGGAACACTCCTGACGGGCTCAGCCGGCCGGGGAGATCCGCTTCGTCATCTGCTGGGCGGCCACCCGGTAGCCGAGGCTGTGGTAGAGGTGGATGGCCCCGGTGTTGGAGCCGAAGACGTTCAGCCCCAGCTCGGGCACCCCGAGGGTGGCGAGTTCCGCCTCGACGAGCTGGATCATCCGCCGCCCGTAGCCCTGTCTCCGATGTCCGGGATGCACCTCGACGTTGTTGAGCCATGCGGTGTGGGCCCCGGCGGGGCCGCCGGGGAGCGCGACCCAGATCCACCCCACCTCGGCGTCGCCCACCCGGGCCGTGCGGAGCAGGGCGCCGGCGCTGTCGACGCCGTCGGGGAGCTGTTCGCGCAGCTGGGTGGTGGCCCGGTCCAGGGCCGCGGCCGGGGCCAGGCCGCGATCGACGACCATCGCCTCGGCGTACGAGCGCACGAGCGGCTCCCGCCGCCGCGCGAACTCCTCGGCCGTCATGGGCGTCAGCTCCACCACGCCTCCCCTTCGCGGGTCATTGGTCGGCGGCGCCGACCAGCCGGGACACGAACGCCACGACCACGTCGTCGGGGTCGAATCCCGCCTCGACGGACGTGCCGAGCAGGTCGAGCAGCAGCCCGTCCATGGCGTAGTGCAGCAGAGCGACCTCGAACGCGCCACCCGGTATCCCGGAGGCGGGGTGGAACGCGACGTCGTCGCGGTAGCCCCGGCGCAGCGTGTCGCCGAGGATCCGGGCCAGGTCGGGGCGGCGGGCCGCCTCCAGCCGCAGCTCGATCAGCGCCCGCGACTCCCCCGGCGACGAGGCGTCCGATCGCCGCCAGACCGGGAGCCATCCGACGATCAAGCTCGTTGGCATGACGACATTGAACGGAAGAGTTGCCCTGGTCACCGGCGGCGCCCGGGGCATCGGCGCCGCCATCGCCCTGCGCCTGGCGCAGGACGGTGCCGACGTGGCGATCACGTACGAGAACTCGGCCGACCGGGCGGCGGCGGTGGCGAAGCAGATCGAGGCGCTCGGCCGGCGGGCGCTGGCGATCCGGGCCGACAGCGCCGACCCCGCCGCCGTCCGCGACGCGGTCGACCGGGCGGCCACGGGGCTGGGCCGCCTCGACATCCTGGTCAACAACGCCGGGGTGTTCCTGGTCGGCCAGGTGACGGAACTCGGCGACGACGAGGTGGAGCGGACGCTCGCGGTGAACGTCCGTGCGCCGTTCCTCGCCGCGCAGGCCGCCGTGCGGCACCTGACCGACGGCGGCCGGATCATCAGCGTCGGCAGCAACGTCGGGGAACGGACGGTCTTCCCCGGCCTGTCTCTCTATTCGATGAGCAAGACCGCGCTGGTCGGCCTGACCCGGGGCCTCGCCCGGGAACTCGGCCCGCGCGGGATCACGGCCAACCTGGTCAACCCGGGGCCGACGGACACCGACGCCAACCCGGCGGACGGCCCGAACGCCGCCACCATCGCCGGCTTCACCGCGCTCGGCCGCTTCGCCACGCCGGCCGACATCGCCGCGACCGTCGCGCACCTCGCCGGCCCCGAGGCCGGGTACGTCACCGGCGCGGTGGTCAACGTGGACGGCGGCTTCACCAGCTGACCGACGCTCGGGCGCGACGGGAACCGGCTTTCGTCGCGCCCGGGTCCCGCCTCGGATCGGGCCGGACCGGCGGTGGACCCGGCGCCACCGGCCGGGTCACGGCTGCGCCGAGTCCGGCGCCGGGCGGCGTCAGCCGGGCGGCGACACCGGGTGGGTGAGGAACGGCAGGACGGCGGCGGGCAGCGCCGACGAGACGACGATGTCGTGGTGGGTGAGCCCCGGCAGCACGGCGAGCCGGGAGGCCGGGCGGTCGGTGCCGTCCGGGCCGGCATCCCGGTGGCCGCCGCCGAGCAGCCCGAAGAACTCCACCATGTGCGCGGTACGGACCGAGTCGGCGTCGGCGAAGACCAGCAGGGTGGGCACGGCGAGGGCGGCCACCTCCGCCGACCAGTCGTAGTCGCGGCGCAGCAGTTCGCCGGTCTTCGCCCAGAGCCGCAGCCAGTCCCCCGGTCGGGGCGCGACGCGGGTGTAGAGCTCGTGCGGCGGAGTGCCGCGCATCCGCTCGCCCGCCTCCTCGTCGGGCTCGGGCATGCCCGCCAGCACCTCCGGATACCAGCCCTGCCGCCGGCACGGCGCGGAGACGACGACCAGCCGGCGTACCAGCGCCGGGTGCTGGATCGCGGTCCGCAACGCCACGCCGCCGCCGAGCGAGTAGCCCATCACGTCGGCCCCGGTCAGGCCGAGGTGGTCGATCAGCGCCGCGACGTCGTCGGCCATCGACTCGTGGCGCAGCGGACGGTCGACGTCGGCGGTGCGTCCGTGGCCCTGAAGGTCGACCGCGACCACCCGCCGCCGCGCGGCCAGCGCCGGCAGGAGCGGCGCGAACGTCTCCACCGATCCGAAGCCGCCGTGCAGCAACAGCAGCGGGCGGCCCGCACCGCGCTCCTCGTGCCACAGGCGCAGTCCGTCGACCTCCGCGTAGCTCACCGCCCCATCCAACCCCGGCCGTACGCGGCACGTGGGCCATCGGCCGTACGCGGCACGTGGGCGTCGTCCGCGGTTCCGGCGCGACGGGCGCCCCGTCCCGCCGCCCTCGTGAGCTACAGCCGCTTGCGCATCTGGATGGCGGTCGCCTCGAAGCCCATCTGCTCGTAGAGCGCCCGCGCGGGGAGGTTGAAGCCGAAGACGCTCAGGCCGATCGAGACGACTCCCCACTCCCGGCACCGCTTCTCGACGGCCTGGATCATGGCCCGCCCGTAGCCCTTGCGCCGCAGGTCCTGCCGCACCTCGAAGTCGTAGCCGAAGGCGTGCGGACCGTCCGACTTCTGTTCGACGTGCAGCCACAGCATGCCGACCTCGTCGGCACCGTCGTAGGCCGTCCAGAGATGGTGACCCGGCGTCGTCAGGCCGTCGGGCAGGAGCTTCGCGTACTCCTCCTGCGCCTTCTGCTGTGCCTCCGGCACCGGCATCGCGCCGGACTCGGCGATGTGCCGCGCGTAGCTCAATTCCGCCCGCTGCCGGTACCGGAGGTACTGCTCGTCGGTCATCGGCTCCAGTCTCAGCGTCACCCCGACACGGTATTTCAGCCGCTCGGGCCGGGGCGCCCGGAGAGGAGAAAACGGACATTGCGCGCCGTGGGGTCACCGCTGACCGTCAGGCGTGGCGAGCCGTCCCGGCTATCCCGGCCGGACGCACGGGTCCGTGACCGGGTAGGTCGGGCTCTGCGCCGTACGGCCATCCGTCGTGGTCGCCCGCACCGACCAGGTCAGCGCCGCCGCGCGCAACTGCCCGACGGTCGCCTGCGCCGCCGATCCGTCCACCGTCAGGGCCCGTGCCGACGTCCTGCCCCCGGCGGGTGTCCAGCGAACCTCGGCGGCGACGAGCGTGGCACTGCCGGCGGCCCGCACCACGAGGCTGTACGTCTCCGAGCCGCACCGCACGTGAGCGGTGGCGGAGACCGTGAACGGCGCGGCGACCTGCGGTGCGCCGGTCGGCCGGGGCGCGGTCGGAGACCTGGTCGGTGCCGGCGACCCGGTCGGCGCCGGAGGCCTGGTCGGTGCCGGTGCGCCGCCACCGGGTACGACCTCGGGCGCCTCGGTCCGGGCGGCCCCGTCGCCGTCCGCCGGCACGACCGCGGTCCCGGACGTCGCGGCGGCGGCGCCGGCCGGCGGCGGCTCGGCAGCCCGCGGGTCACCTCCCGTGGCCGCGACGGACGGCGGCACGGAGGCGGGTGCCACCGGGCCACCGGCCGGTGAGCCGAGGGTCTCGGACATCGGTTGGCCGGAGGCGTTCCGCGCGGTCGGGCGCCCGGGTGCCAGTGCCCAGGTGCCGAGCGCGGCGAGGAGGACCAGCAGAGCCGCGGTCGCGGCCAGCCGCCGCCGGCGCCGGTCGCGGTTCGCCCGCGAGGTCGTCCGCACGGCGTGCGCCGCACCGCCCGCCACCGCCGCACCGTCGCGGACCACCGCCGCACCATCCAGATCGACGGCCGCGCCCTCCGGGACCACCGCCGCACCGTCCGGGACCACCGCCGCGCCGTCCGGGACCACCGCCCCGTCGGCCGTGGGTGCGGGTCCCTCGACCGGTCCGTCCGCCGGTCCGGCGGGCTCCGACGCGGCTGGTTCGCCGGCCGCCGGCGGCTCGTCGGTGGCGGGGGCGGCCGTGTCCGCACCCGCCGGATCGACTCCCGCGCCGGCCGCCGAGTCGGCCAGGACGTCGGCCGCGCAGGTCTCGGCCAGTCGCGGCCACACCGTGTCGGCGACGACCAGGAAGGCCGGCGCCGTGTACGCCGACAGCAGCGCGGCCGGGCTGAGCTGTTCCCGCCGGAGCAGCCCGCAGACCGCACAGCCCTCGATGTGCCGCGAGACCCGCTTGCGCAGGGTCGGGGTGAGTCGGCCCTGCCAGCCGTCGAGCAGGCCGGCGAGGGTCGGGCAGTCCCGGGCTCCGGTGCGGGCCACCAGCAGCGCCCCCAGCGCCCGTTCGAGCTGCGAGCGGGCGCGCGACAGGCGGGCGTGCGCGTGGTTCGCGGGCACCCCGAGGGCCGCGCCGATGTCGGCGGACGACAGGTCGTGGCGGATGGCCAGGTGGACCACCTCACGGTCGCCCGGGTTCAGCGCGGCGACCGCGGTGTGCACCAGGTCGCGTACCTGATCGGCGTTGACGCCCGTGCCCGGGTCAGCGATGTCGGCCACCGGCTCGCCGGCCTCCTCCAGCGGCAGGGAGCGGGACCGCTCCCGCAGCTGCCGGAGGCACTCGTTGCGCACGATCGCGTACAGCCAGGAGCGCAGCCGGTCGGGCTCGCGGAGCTGGCCGATGCGCTGGCTGGCGGTGAGGAACGCGTCGTGGACCGCGTCCGCGGCGGCCTCCGGCTCGCGCAGCATGGTCCGGGCGTACGTGTAGAGCCGATCGGCGTACCGCCGGTACATGCCCTCCAGCCCGGCCCGCTCGCCGCGGCGCACCGCCTCGACCAGTGCGGTGTCGTCCCGTGCCGCCGTGTCCATCCGTCTCCCTCGCTGCTCGTCGACGGGTCCAGTAGAACCGCGGGTTTTTTTCTTCGGGTCTTTCTGTTGGCATCCCGACCCGACCGCGCTCCTACCGGTGTCAGCAATACCGAACAGCCCCGAGAAAGGTAGAGACATCATGCGAGAGGGATCGAACCGCACCCGGTGGACGCGTCGGACGGCCGCCGTGGGGGGAGCCACGCTGAGCGCGCTCGTACTCGGCCAGCTGGCCCTCGCCGGGCCGGTGGCGGCGGTGCCCGGGCTGAGCGTCAAGACGACGACCGGCCCCAGCAACAGCAGCGCGAAGACGCAGAACACGGCCTGCCCGGCCGGCACCAAGGTCATCGGCGGCGGTGGCGCGATCACCGGCTCCGGCCTCGGGCAGGTCGGCATGGACATCATGCGTCCGCTGATCGGCGGGGACGCGTACTCGGTGACCGGCCGGGAGGACGAGAACGGCGTCGGCGGCAACTGGGCGGTCACGGCGAACGCGATCTGCGCCACGCCGCCCCCGGGCCTGGTGATGGTGTCCGGCAGTTCGGCGCCCAGCTTCGGCACGTCGAACTGGTTCGAGAAGTCCTGCCCGGTCGGGAAGCGCGCCATCGGGGTCGGTGGCGCGGTCGTCGGGGCGGCGAACAGCGAGGTCGTCCTGGAGGACCTGCGCATCCACCAGAACAGCGTCGTGGTGGCGGGTGCCGAGGACGGCACCGGCTTCGCCGGCAGCTGGTGGCTGGACGCGGTCGCGATCTGCGCCGACCCGCTGCCCGGCGAGCAGCGCGTGATCGACGACAGCGTCTACAGCTCCGCCGCCACCCAGTCGATCACGGCCACCTGCCCGGCCGGCACGCGGGTGCACGGGGTGGGCGGCGAGATCCTCGGTGGCGACGGGCAGGTGCGCCTGACCCAGATGCGGGCCACCACCTCGACCGTCGTCACCGTCGCCGCCGCCGAGGACGAGAACGGCTTCAGCGGCAACTGGAAGGTGCGCGCGTACGCCGTCTGCGCGAACTGACCCGCGGCGTCCCTGGGTCCCGCGCCGGACGTCCGGCGCGGGCCCAGGGACACGACGATCCCGACGCAGCGGGCCGCCGGTCATCCGGCGGCCCGTCAGCGGGCGCAGGCAAGGTGCGGCGCCCGACTAATCGGTTGGCACCGCGCCGCCGCACCGCACTACCGTGCCGGTCGTGCCCATCCACGTTGACGAGGTCCGCGCCACCGTCGGTCAGGTGCGCCGCCTGGTGGCGGCCCAGTGCCCGCCGTGGGCCGACCTTCCCGTGACACCCCTGGCCGACGAGTTGGAGGGCACCGACCACGTGCTGTTCCGGATCGGCACCGACCTCGTCGCCCGGATGCCCAAGATCGCCTGGGCGGTCGACCAGGCCGATTCCGATGCTCGCTGGCTGCCCCTGCTGGCGCCCCACCTGCCGGTGCGGATCCCCGTTCCGCTGCACGTCGGCGAGCCGGGAGAGGGCTACCCGTGGCGATGGACGGTGGTGCCGTGGGTCCCGGGCGGGACACCGCCCCGGCTCGGCTGCGACGACGTGCCCCTGGCCCGCGACGTGGCGGCCTTCGTCCACGCCCTGCACCGGGTGGATCCCGCCGGAGGCCCGGTCAAGCCACCGGGTTCGCGCGGGTCCGCCCTGCGCCACGTCGACGCGGCCGTCCGCCGTGTGCTGCCGCGCCTCGCCGAGCATGACGACGGCTTCGACGTGGCCGCGGCCGAGGCCGCCTGGGACACCTGCCTCGCCGCTCCCGACTGGGACCGGGACCCCGTGTGGATCCACGGCGACCTCCAGCCGGGCAACCTGATCACCGACGCCGGCCGGCTGGCCGCGGTCGTCGACTTCGGGGCACTCGGCGTCGGCGACCCGGCACCGGACGTGGCACCGGCGCTGTGGACCTTCACCGGCGCGGCCCGGGACGCGTACCGGGAGTCGATCGGGTACGACGACGCCACCTGGCACCGCGCCTGCGGCTGGGCCCTCGCACCGTCGCTGACCGGCATCGACTACTACCGGCACACCTTGCCCCGGATGGCCGAGCACGGCCGCCGGATGGTCCGCGCAGTGATCGCCGAACTGGCGTGAGCGCCACCGCCGGCCGGGTGCCTCCGCGCTCGGCGGACCCGCCGGTCGCAGCGCGGCACGCGACGAACCCTGATGTTCAGGTCGGGGCAGGGTCATCGGCCGTGACCCTGGTCCTGCCGCCGCGCCTCACCGCCTCGGCGGAAAGCCTGCGCGACGCCGCTCAGCGACGCGGACTACGCACCATCCAGCTCCGCACCTTCGAGGTACCCGCCGGGATGCACGCCGATCACCTCCTTGCGGGCCCGAGCTTCGCCGACGTCGTCGCACCGCTGCTCGGGATCGCCCTCCTGGAGGCCGCGCCCAGCTGGCTGGCTCGGCTGCCCCGTGACCTCACCCGCCGGGAGATCGACCTGGTCGCCATCGGCGAGGCCTACGAACTCCGTCGACCAGTGTTCATCAAGTCACCCAACGACAAGAACATCCCGGCGATGATCTACACCGACGGCTCCCGCCTTCCCGGCCCGGATGCCGTCGACCGGCGGACTCCGGTGCTCGTCAGCGACATCGTCGACTTCACCGCCGAGTACCGGCTGCACCTGCTCGACGGGGTCGTCCACGCGGGCAGCCAGTACGCTGAGCACGGCCGGTCACGCCTCGGCCCCGCGTCGGCCGACGCGCTGGCCTTCGGCACCGACCTGCTCGCCGGATACGGGCACACGCTGCCCTCCGCCATCGTCGTGGACGTGGGACTGATTGACGGCCGCTGGGCCGTCATCGAGGCGAATGCCGCGTGGGCCAGCGGCGCCTACGCAGCAGACCCGGATCTGGTCCTCGACGTCGTCCTCCGCGCGGCCGGCCCGACGGCCTCTGTCAGCGCGCGCGACCGACGGTTCATCCGGCGGCCGCAGCGACCCGAACCGGCCCCTCGGCCCGCTGCGGACAGCGGTACCCGATGACCGCGCCGTCGGCTGCCGTCCAACCGGAGGAGCCTGACCCCTTCGTCACGAAGGGATACAGCATAAACGAGTGTGGTTGGCACTGCGCCCACGGCATCCTCGTGCGATGAGCGAGCGGCAATCCCGAGAAGAACGGGCGGCAGCGTTACGCGCCTTACTGCAGAAGGTTCAGGTCGCGGAGTGCTGGCAGCCGCTCGACCCGTCGTCCTACATTGACGTGGCGGTACGCCGGTGGACCAGCTCGGGCCGGCGCATCAAGCCTTCCAAACGCACGCCCGAGAACCAGATTCGAGATCTGCTACGGGGGTTCCGGGAGGCGCAGAGCGAAGAAGACCTCATCTACGGGGAGCCGGGGTGGCTGGAACACCTGGCGGAACGCTTCGGCGCTGCACTGCTCGCAGCCGACCAAGCCGACGAGACTGCTGCGCCGCCCTCTCGGTGACCACCTCGCCATCCCGTCTGCGGTGGCCCCGGGTTCCCCGCTCTCCGCGCCAGCCGCCGGGCGTCAGGCGTGAGGCGTGAGGCCGTCCCGCCGCACGTTCGTGCAGGCCATCGCCCGACATGCCGACGTGAAAATCACCCTGAAGGCCTACTCACACGCGAACCCTGAGGCCATGCGGCAGGCGCTCGGCAAGCTCGACGGGCGGCTTTCATGACCCGGTTGCTGTCACCGTTGCTGTCATCGGCCCGATCTCTGATCTTCGGACCGATGGCGGTGATGGGTGGGCGCGGCAGGTTTCGAACCTGCGACCCCTCGCTTGTAAGGCGAGTGCTCTCCCGCTGAGCTACGCGCCCGGAACGCCCGTACGGCGGGCCGGAGGGTGGCAAGCTTACCCTGCCCTCCACCGGCCCGGTCGTACGGCGTGCCCGGTTGTCAGGCCGCGGTGGCGTCGGCGAGGGCCTTGCGCCAGCCCTGCTGGTCGCGCGCCTCACCCGGCATGTTCATCTCGGCGAAGCGGACCACGCCCGCCTTGTCGATCACGAAGGTGCCCCGGTTGGCGATGCCGGCGACGTCGTTGAAGACGCCGTACGACTGGGCGACCGCGCCGTGCGGCCAGAAGTCGGCCAGCAGCGGGAACTGGTAGCCCTCCTTGTCGGCCCAGATCTTGTGGGCGTAGACCGAGTCGACGCTGACGGTCAGCACCTGGACGTCGTCGTTGACGTAGTCGTTGAGGTTGTCCCGCACCTCGCACAGCTCACCCTGGCAGATCCCGGTGAAGGCGAGCGGGTAGAAGACCAGCAGCACGGTGCGCTTGCCACGGAAGTCCGAGAGCCGGACCTCCTGGTTGTTCTGGTCCTTGAGCACGAAGTCCGGCGCCTCGGCGCCAACCTCGATCGGCATGCGAGCTCCTCAGGATGGGGTCGGATGGGCAACAGCCTGCCACACCCGGCAGCGGGCGCCGCCGGGTGATCGCCTACGACGGCCTACTTCTTGCCCTTGGCCCCGCGGCGCAGGACGAGGCGGGCGCCGCTCCAGTCCCGGCCGGCGTTGACGGTGGAGGTCTGCTGGAGGCCGGCGGTGGGCGCGGACTCGGCGACCTCGCTCGGCTCGACGTGCCCCTCGCGCCCCGCCTTGGGCGTGAGCAGCCACACGACACCGTTGTCGGCCAGCGGACCGAGGGCGTCGACGAGGAGCTCGAAGAGATCACCGTCGCCGTCCCGGTACCAGACCAGCACCGCGTCGACCACCTCGTCGGTGTCCTCGTCGACCAGCTCTCCACAGCGGTCGGTCAGGGCGTCCCGGAGATCCTGGTCGACGTCGTCGTCGTACCCCATCTCCATGACGACCATCCCCGGTTCGATCCCGAACCGGTCCGCCAGGCTGCGTACCCCGTCGGCGGCCTGACCAGCGGTCGCGCTCACTGTCGCGTGCCTCCTCATCTCATCCCTGCCCGCGGCGTCGCGTCGACGCCGTCAGGCAAAGTCCACACAGTTGTGGCTCCCCGCGCAAGTGGCGCACCGGGTGGAACGGAATTTACCGTGCCAGAAGCGTGCGGGCACCCTGGGTAATTGCTTCCTCGGAGACCAGAACGTGACGGGCCGCCGGGCCTAATGGTACAAACGAGTCAACTCCGGCCACTCGCCGCGCCGCTCCGACATATCCGGCATCCACGAGGGCCGCGATGACCCCCTCGCCGACCCCGCCGGAGCGGCGGGTCTCGTCCACGACCAGCACCCGGCCGGTCGCCGCCGCCTCGCGGATGACGTCGGCCACCGGCAGCGGGGACAGCCAGCGCAGGTCCACCACCCGGGTGCCGATCCCCTCGTCGGCGAGGGTCGCCGCCGCGCGCAGCGACATCGGCACCCCGTTACCGAAGGTGATGATCGTGACGTCCTCGGCGGAGCCGACGCCGTAGACGCGGGCCCGCCCGATCGGCACGTGCCCGCCGGTCCACGCGCCGGGCTCCGCGTAGTGGGCCAGCCACTCGCCGTCGCCGTCGGCGTACAGGTCGCGGGTGTGGTAGAGCGCGATCGGCTCCAGGAAGACGCAGACACTGCCGTCCACCGCCGCGCTGGCCAGGCAGGTGCGCAGCATCGGCGCGGCGTCGTCCGGCCGCGCCGGGACCGCGATCACCAGGCCCGGCACGTCCCGGAGTACGGCCACCGAGTTGTCGTTGTGGAAGTGCCCGCCGAAGCCCTCCTGGTACGCCAGGCCGGCCACCCGCACCACCATCGGGTTGCGGAAGGCACCCTGCGAGAAGAACTGCATCGTGGCGGCCTCGCCACGCACCTGGTCCTCGGCGTTGTGCAGGTACGCCAGGTACTGGATCTCGGGCACGGGCAGCATCCCGGCCAGCCCGGCGCCGAGCCCCAGCCCGAGGATCGAGGTCTCGTCGAGCAGCGTGTCGAAGACCCGGGCCGCGCCGAAGCGGTCCCGCAGCCCCTTGGTCACTCCGTAGACGCCGCCCTTGACGCCGACGTCCTCGCCGAACACGGCCATCTGGGGGTGGTCGAGCATCCCGTCGGCGAGCGCGGCGTTGATGCTCTGCGCCAGCGTCAGCGGGCCGGTCAGCTCGGGCGGCCGGCCACCGAACGCCTCCGTCCGGGCGGCGGCGCCGGGGCCCGCCGCGCGGGCCGCCGCGTCGGCCACCGCCCGGGAGACCCGCACCGGCCGGCGGGGGGCCAGCGGGGCCACCACCTCCGCGGGCGCGCTCAGCTTCGGCTCGTCCAGCACCTCCTCGGCGATCCGGCGCACCTGCCAGCCGATCTCGTCGTAGCGGGCCAGCAGCTCCTCGCCGGTGGCGACCCCGGCCCCGACCAGCAGCCGCGCGGTGCCGGCGAGCGGGTCACGGTCCAGGTCGGCGGCGATCTCCCCGGCGCTGCGGTAGGCGGTCTCGGCGTCCGCGCCGGCGTGCCCCATCAGCCGTACGGTCGACAGGTGGAGCACGGCGGGGCGCCGGTGCCGGCGCACCCAGGCCGCCGCCTCGGTCGCGACCTCGTACGCCCGCACCAGGTCGTCGCCGTCCGCCGCGAAGTAGCGGACCCCCGGCTTGGACCGCAGCGTGGTCTCCACCCACCCCCTCGGGGAGCGGACGCTGATGCCGAGCCCGTTGTCCTCGCAGACGAAGAGCACCGGGATGCGCAGGCCGGTGTGGTCGTACCAGCCGGCGGTGTTGAACGCGGCGGTGGCGCTGGCGTGGTTGACCGAGGCGTCGCCGAACGAGCAGACCACGATGGCGTCCGGCGGCCAGGACGCCTGCGCGGCGCCCCCACCGCTGCCGACCCGCACCCCGTCGCGCCGGCCGGAGGTCTCCAGCCGGCGGAGCCGCTCCACCGCCAGCCCCATCCCGACGGCGCGGGGCAGGTGCGAGGCGATGGTGGAGGTGGTCGGGACGACGGCCAGGTCGGCCCGGCCGAAGACCTTGTGCCGCCCGCCGGCGACCGGCTCGAGGCTGGAGGCCACCATGCCGCGCAGCACGTCGCGGGCCGCCTCGGCGTACGCCGGAGCGAGCGGCCGGGCCGCGACGGACCCGGCGCCGCCGGTGGGCTCGTCCGGGTCGGCGGCGTCCGGCCGGGAATCGTCGCCGGTCCCGGCCGGGTCGGCCTCGACGGGCCCGTCGGCCGCGGCCGGCTGCTCGGCCTCGGGGCGCTCGGCCTCGGGGCGCTCAGGCGGCGCCGGCCGGTCGGCCTGGGCGGCGCGGACGCAGTAGAAGGCGCCCGAGCGGTAGTGCAGCAGCGCCGGGTCGGTCGCACGCAGCGCGGCGGCGACCGCGGCGTTCCCCTCGTGGCCGGCGGAACCGATCGTGTAGAAGCCCTCGCCGAAGCTGCGCAGCCACCGGCCGGCCAGGTCGAGCTGGCGGCTGGTGGCCTGGGCGTCGAAGAGGTCCAGCGCCCGCGCGCCGGTCAACGTCGTGTCGTCGGTGACCGGCCGTGCCGGGTCACGCCGCTGCGGCGGGGTGGCCAGCGCGGCCAGCGTCTCCCGGAACCGGTCGTCGAGATCTTGCGGGGTGGTCACGTCGGACAGCATTACCGACAAGCGGCCTGCGCGCCCACTCGGACACGTTCGACGCGGCGTGGGTCAGTCGTCGCCGCACTGTTCGGGGCAGCCGCCGTCGGAGACCTTCCAGACCAGCTCGCGCAGGGTCGCCAGCTCCCGCACGGTGAGCCCGGCGAGCAGCCGGGAGTCCGACATGACCCGGTGCACCCGGGCCCGCACCTGCCGCCCCGGCCCGGTCACCACCAGCGTCTTCTGCCGCCGGTCGGCGGGGTCGGTGCGCCGCTCGACCAGCCCGGCCCGCTCCAGCTTGTCGACCAGGGCGGTCACGTTGGAGCGGTCGCAGCCCAGCCCCTCGGCGAGGTCGCGGGCCGGCAGCGGCCGGTCCGGGTCCAGCTCGTGCAGCGCCCGGGCGGTCGCGGGGGTCAGCCCCAGCTCGGCGATCTCCACGTCCTGGTGGTGGCGCAGCGCGGCGGCGAGGTGCGTGATGCGGCGCACCACGTCGCCGGCCAGCGCCGCGCGGTCGGCGGGATCCGGCGGGGTGGAGGGGACGGTGTGCTGCGCCATGCCTCACATCCTACTTGCGGTCAATAGTTGAACACCTCTACCGTTTAGCAGCTCACGCAAATCGCGTCGAGCGTGGAACGGAGGAACCACCATGTCCGACTTCTCGGTCCTCGCCATCTCCGGCAGCCTGCGCGACGCGTCGTACAACACCGCGCTGATCCGGGCCGCGCAGCGCCTCGCCCCCGAGCGGCTGAGCATCGAGCGGTACGAGGGCCTCGGCGCCATCCCGCCCTTCAACGAGGACGTCGAGGCCGAGCCGCCGGCGTCCGCGGTCGACCTGCGGCAGCGGATCGCGGCGGCCGACGCGCTGCTCATCGCCACTCCGGAGTACAACTACGGGGTGCCCGGGGTGCTGAAGAACGCCCTCGACTGGGCGTCGCGGCCGAGCTTCCCGGTCACCTCCTGGGTGTCACCGCTGGCGCACAAGCCGGTGGCCATCATGGGCGCGGCGCCGACCGGGATGGGCACCGTCCGGGCCCAGCTCCAGCTCCGGCAGCTGTTCCTGTGGACCGACTCCGCCGTGCTCAGCAAGCCGGAGATCATCGTGACCAACGCGCACGAGAAGATCGCGCCGGACGGCACCGTCAGGGACGAGACCACGCAGGTGCTGCTGCGCGGCCTGCTCGACGCCCTCACCACCAGGATCCGCGTGGCCCGGCTCGCCCTCGCCACCGCCTGACCCCGAGCGGCCGGCTCGATCGTGGGGTCGGCGGCGCGACGCTCCGCCGGGGCGCCAGCGCGACCGACGCCGCCACCCCACGATCGTCGAAGGCTCACATCGTCTCCAACTCGCGGCCCTTGGTCTCCGGAACGGCGCGCGCCACGAAGACGAGGGCCAGCACCGCGAAGGCGGTGTAGACGCCGTACGCGAGCGTGAGCCCGACCTCGGCGATGGCGGGGAAGCTGACGGTCACCAACCAGTTCGCGGTCCACTGGACGGTTCCGGCGACGGCGATGGCGGCGGCGCGGATCCGGTTGTTGAACATCTCGCCGAGCAGCACCCAGAGCACCGGACCCCAGCTCGCGGCGAAGGACACGACGTAGAGGTTGGCGGTGACGAGGGCGATCACGCCCACGGTCGGCGGCAGGCTGACGTTCTCCCCCGACCCCGTGGCGCGGCTGAAGCACCAGGCGAGGACGGCGAGGGTGAGCACCATGCCCCCGGCGCCGACGGTCAGCAACGGCTTGCGGCCGACCCGGTCGACGAGCGCGATCGCGACGAGCGTGGCGACGATGTTCGTGCCGCTGGTGATCACGCTCGTGATCAGCGCGTCCCGTTCCTCGAAGCCGACGGCCCGCCACAGCGTGGTGGAGTAGTAGAAGACCACGTTGATGCCGACCAGCTGCTGCAACGCCCCTAGGACCATGCCGACCCAGACGATCGGCAGCAGGCCCAGCCGCCGCCCGGCGGGGTCGCCGCGTAGCTGCGACAGCCGCGTTCCCCGCCCACCTCCGGCGAGCGACCGGTCGATCTCCCCCACCCGCACCCCGTCGCCGACGTACTTGCTGAGCACCGCGCGTGCCTCGTCGTAGCGCTTGCGGCGCACGAGGTAGCGGGGCGACTCCGGGATCCGCAGCGCGACCACCCCGTAGACCACCGCGGGAACCGCGGCCGAGGCGAACATCCAGCGCCACGCCGCACCGCCCCACGGCTCCTGCGCACCGGCGCCGCCGGCCAGGGTGGCCAGGGCGTAGTCGACCACCAGCGCGACGAAGATGCCGGAGACGATGGCGAGCTGCTGCAGGGAACCGAGCCGGCCGCGCTGCTCGGCCGGCGCCACCTCGGCGATGTAGGCCGGAGCGATCACGCTCGCCGCGCCGACGGCCAGACCGCCGACGACCCGCCACGCGGTCAGGCTGACCGGTCCCACGGCGAGGGCCGCGCCGACGCTGCTGACCGCGAAGAGGACCGCGGCGATCCGCATGACCCCCACCCGGCCGATCCGGTCGGCCAGCGGCCCGGCGAACCAGGCGCCCAGGGCGCCACCGATCAGGGCCGAGGAGACCGCGGCCCCGAGCACCAGCGGGGAGAGGCGGAACTCGGCCTCGATGGCGTCCACCGCGCCGTTGATCACGGCCGTGTCGTAGCCGAACAAAAAGCCGCCGATCGCCGCGGCCCCGGCCACCACGACGGCCGAACGGCGCTCCTCCGGGCGCGCGCCCGCTGGCGCCGCGCCCGGCTCGGCCTTCGACCCGCCATCGCCGGCGTCCATGCCGTTCATGCTGCACGAGCAGGCGGTTCCACCCGGCCCCAACGCGAATGTCGCGCGCCCGGACGGGGGCGGTCAGCCGGGCAGGAACGAGAAGCGGACGCTGCGGGTGGGGTTGTCGCCGTTGGGGTCGACCAGGCAGATCGACTGCCAGGTGCCCAACGCCAGCCGGCCGCCGACGACCGGCAGCGTCGCGTACGGGGGGACGAACGCCGGCAGCACGTGGTCGCGCCCGTGGCCGGGCGAGCCGTGCCGGTGCCGCCACCGGTCGTCGGTGGGCAGCAGGTCGTCGAGCGCGGCGAGCAGGTCGTCGTCGGACCCCGAGCCCGTCTCGATGATCGCCAGCCCGGCCGTGGCGTGCGGCACGAAGACGTGCAGCAGACCGTCGCCCTGCCCGGAGACGAACCGCTCGGCCTCCGCGGTGATGTCCCGGACGGTCGGCCGGGCCCCGGTCTGGACCGTGATCACCTCACTGCGCATACGACGCATTCTGCCCGAGCGGGGCACCAACCGCCGCCGGAGTCCTCCCCACCGCCGGCCGGCGCCCGCCCGGCGGCCCGCCGACCAGCCAGAGCCGGGACGGCAGGGGCCCGGGACTCCCGGCCGCCCGGCTCGCACCGGGCGGCCGGTTGCGCAAAGTTACCGGCGGGTACCTGTGTCGCGCGTCGCGTCTCCGGGCGGTGGGCGTGACGGCGGGTGCCACCAGGAGGCAGGATGGCGCTAGAGACCTATCCCACACAGAACCGAGGGAACGCCTGTGGCTACGGAACGCAAGCGCCCGGTGATCACCGCTGGTCTGCCGAGCCAGCTTCCGGACATCGACCCTGAAGAGACCGGCGAATGGGTCGAGTCGCTCGACGGTGTCATCGACGAGCGCGGGACCAAGCGCGCCCGCTACGTCATGCTGCGCCTGCTGGAGCGGGCCCGCGAGCGCCAGGTCGGGGTGCCGTCGCTGACCACCACCGACTACATCAACACCATCCCGCCGGAGCGCGAGCCGTGGTTCCCGGGTGACGAGCACGTGGAACGGCGGATCCGGGCGTACGTCCGGTGGAACGCGGCCATGCTGGTGCACCGGGCGCAGCGCCCCGAGATCGGCGTCGGCGGGCACATCTCCACCTTCGCCAGCTCGGCCTCGCTCTACGAGGTGGGCTTCAACCACTTCTTCCGCGGCAAGGACCACCCGGGCGGCGGCGACCACATCTTCTACCAGGGCCACGCCTCCCCCGGCATGTACGCGCGGGCGTTCCTGGAGGGGCGGCTGACCGAGCACCAGCTCGACGGGTTCCGCCAGGAGCTGTCGCACCCGGGCGGCGGCCTGCCGTCGTACCCGCATCCCCGGCTCATGCCGGACTTCTGGGAGTTCCCCACGGTCTCCATGGGCCTGGGCGGGCTGAACGCGATCTACCAGGCGCGGTTCAACCGCTACCTGCACCACCGGGGCATCAAGGACACCTCGGACCAGCACGTGTGGGCGTACCTGGGCGACGGCGAGATGGACGAGCCGGAGACGCTCGGCGCGATCGGTGTGGCCGCCCGCGAGGAGCTGGACAACCTCACCTTCGTGATCAACTGCAACCTCCAGCGGCTCGACGGGCCGGTGCGCGGCAACGGCAAGGTCATGCAGGAGCTGGAGGCGTTCTTCCGGGGCGCCGGCTGGAACGTCATCAAGGTGGTCTGGGGCCGGGAGTGGGACCCGCTGCTCGCCGCCGACACCGACGGCGCGCTGGTCAACCTGATGAACACCACGCCCGACGGTGACTACCAGACCTACAAGGCGGAGTCCGGGGCGTACGTCCGGGAGCACTTCTTCGGCCGCGACCAGCGGACCCGCAAGATGGTCGAGCACCTCAGCGACGACGAGATCTGGAACCTCAAGCGGGGCGGGCACGACTACCGCAAGCTCTACGCGGCCTACAAGGCGGCCATGGAGCACACCGGCCAGCCGACCGTGATCCTGGCCAAGACGATCAAGGGCTGGACGCTGGGCTCGCACTTCGAGGGCCGCAACGCCACCCACCAGATGAAGAAGCTGACGCTGGAGGACCTGAAGACCTTCCGCGACCGGCTCTACCTGGACATCCCGGACAAGGCGCTGGAGGACAACCCCTACCTGCCGCCGTACTACACGCCGGGCGAGAAGTCCGACGAGATCGCCTACCTCAAGGAGCGGCGCCAGCAGCTCGGCGGCTATCTGCCGTCGCGGCGGTCCGGTCAGAAGCGGCTGGCGATCCCGGGCCCGGAGCGCTTCGCCGACGTCAAGCGGGGCTCGGGCAAGCAGAAGGTGGCCACCACGATGGCCTTCGTCCGCCTGCTCAAGGACGTGATGAAGGACAAGGAGTTCGGCAAGCGCTGGGTGCCGATCATCCCGGACGAGGCCCGCACCTTCGGCATGGACTCGCTCTTCCCGACGCAGAAGATCTACTCGCCGCACGGCCAGCGGTACACCTCCGTCGACCGGGAGCTGTTCCTGTCGTACAAGGAGGCCGTCGGCGGGCAGATCCTGCACGAGGGGATCAACGAGGCCGGTTCGGTCGCCTCGTTCACAGCGGCGGGCTCGGCGTACGCCACCCACGACGAGCCGATGATCCCGATGTACATCTTCTACTCGATGTTCGGGTTCCAGCGCACCGCCGACGGCCTCTGGGCCGCCGCGGACCAGATGGCCCGGGGCTTCCTGCTCGGCGCCACCGCCGGCCGGACCACGCTCAACGGCGAGGGGCTCCAGCACGAGGACGGCCACTCGCTGCTGATCGCCGCCACCAACCCGGCGGTGGTCGCGTACGACCCGGCGTTCGCGTTCGAGATCGCGCACATCGTGGAGAACGGCCTGCACCGGATGTACGGCGAGGCGCAGGAGAACGTCTTCTACTACCTGACGATCTACAACGAGCCGATCCTCCAGCCGGCGGAGCCGGAGGGGGTGGACGTCGAGGGCGTGCTCAAGGGCATCTACCGCTACTCCCCCGCCCCGTCGGTGGGCGACGACGCGCCGAAGGCCAACGTGCTCGCCTCGGGCACCGGCATGCAGTGGGCGCTCAAGGCGCAGCAGCTGCTGGCCCAGGACTGGGGCGTGGCCGCCGACGTCTGGTCGGTGACCTCCTGGACCGAGCTGCGCCGGGACGCGGTGCAGTGCGAGGAGCACAACCTGCTCAACCCGGGCGCGGAGCAGCGGGTGCCCTACATCCAGCAGAAGCTGGCCGACGCCGAGGGCCCGAAGGTCGCGGTCAGCGACTGGATGCGCGCGGTGCCGGACCTGATCGCCCGCTGGGTGCCGGGTGACTACACGTCCCTCGGCACGGACGGGTTCGGCATGTCCGACACCCGGCACGCCCTGCGCCGGCACTTCCACGTCGACGCCGAGTCGGTGGTGGTCGCGACGCTGCGGCAGCTGGCCCTCCGCGGCACGGTACCGGCGAGCGTGCCGGCCGAGGCGGCCAAGAAGTACGCCATCGAGGACGTCAACGCGGCCCCGGTCGGCGAGACCGGCGGCGACAGCTAGGACGTACGCACGAAGGGCCCGGCGCACCCCGCGCCGGGCCCTTCGTCGTCGCCGGACGAGCGAACCGGCGGTGGTCCGGAGTCCCTGGCGGGGACACCGGGCCACCGCCGTCGCGGGTGGCGCCAGGACGTGCCCGGCTCAGCCGACGGCGGCCAGATCGGTCAGCCGGGCGAGCGAGTCCTCCAGGTCGGCGCCGACCCTGCGCAGGCCGAGGCGCAGCAGGGCGGCCTTGACCGGACCGGCCGGCCAGCGCACGACGATGAGTCGCACGATCGTCCCGCCCTCCTCCTCGTCCGCGGTGAGCTGGACGTAGATCTCGGTGCGCGCCTCCGCCCGGGCACCGGCGCCCTTGGCGCGTTCGCGCCAGCCGATCAGGGTCGGCTCCTGGTAGGCGATCACCTCGGCCTCATGCGCCGCGCCACGTCCGGCCTGGACCAGTTGTCGACGCCCGAAGCCCTCTCCCGAGAGCACCTCGGCCGCACGGACCCCCGCCAGCCAGGCCGGCAACTGCTCGGCCCGCTGCACGACGTCCCAGACCGCTTCCACTGGCGCCATCACGTGCGCACTGCGTTCCACGAGGATCATTTCCGTCTTTCCTCCAGTGAGGACATCCCACGATATCGGCACTCTATGCGCAAATTCGGACGTACCAGGACGGGTTTGGAAAAGACACGCCGAAATCCATTGCGCTGCGGCGACGCACGGCCTATGGCGCATCGACCGGCCGCGCCCTAGAGTCGCGAGCACGATTCACGTACGACGGGAGGGCGCATGTCGACCGCAGCGATGCCCGAGTTCCCCGCCGGATTCCGCTGGGGAGTGTCCACCTCCGCCTACCAGATCGAGGGCGGCGTCGACGAGGACGGGCGGGGAGCGTCCATCTGGGACACCTTCGCCCACTCCCCCGGTCGGATCGCCGACGGCAGCACCGGCGACGTGGCCTGCGACCACTACCACCGGCACGCCGAGGACGTCGCGCTGCTGGCCGGGCTGGGCGTCTCGGCGTACCGCTTCTCGATCGCCTGGCCCCGGGTGCGGCCCACCGGCGACGGCCCGGTCGACGCGCGCGGGCTGGACTTCTACGACCGGCTCGTCGACGACCTGCTCGCCCACGGCGTCGACCCGGTCGCCACGCTCTTCCACTGGGACCTGCCCCAGTGGGTCGAGGACGCGGGCGGCTGGCTCGCCCGGGACACCGCCCACCGCTTCGCCGAGTACGCCGACGCGACCGCCGCCCGGCTCGGCGACCGGGTGAAGCTCTGGATCACCCTGAACGAGCCGTTCATCCACATGAGCCTCGGCCACGGCACGGGCGAGCACGCCCCCGGCCGGACGCTGCTCTTCGACGCCTTCCCGGTGGCCCACCACCAGCTCCTCGGCCACGGTCTCGCCGTCGCCGCGCTGCGGGCGCGCACCACGAGCCCGATCGCCATCGCCAACAGCTACTCGCCCGTGCGGGCGGCCGGCGACGGCGCCGCCGACCGGGCGGCCGTCGCGGCGTACGAGGCGCTGCACAACCGGCTCTTCACCGACCCGCTGTTCGGCCGGGGCTACCCCGCCGAGCTGGGCTTCGACACGGGCGTGGTGCGCCCCGGGGACCTCGACGTGATCGCCGCGCCGATCGACGTGCTGGGGGTCAACTACTACAACCCGACCGGCGTACGCGCCCCGCAGGAGGGCTCGCCGCTGCCGTTCGAGCTGGTGCCGCTAAAGGGATACCCGCGCACCGCCTTCGACTGGCCGGTCGCCCCGGACGGGCTGCACGAGCTGCTCGCCTGGCTGCGCCGCACGTACGGCGACGACCTGCCGCCGATCCAGGTCACCGAGAGCGGCTGCGCGTACGACGACGCGCCCGACGCCGACGGCCGGGTGCACGACCCGGAGCGGATCGCCTACCTCGACGGGCACCTGCGCGCCGTCCACGCGGCGATGGCCGAGGGCGTCGACGTGACCGGCTACTTCGTCTGGTCGCTGCTGGACAACTGGGAGTGGGCGGAGGGCTTCACCAAGCGCTTCGGCCTCGTGCACGTCGACTTCGACACCCGGCTCCGCACGCCCAAGTCCTCGTACGCCTGGTTCCGTGACCTGATCGCCCGGCCGTGACCACCGTCGATCCGACGCCCGCGTCGCCGCCGGCGGCGCTCGCCGAGCCGACCGTGCCGGTCCGGCGCGGCTGGATCGCGCTGATCTTCGCCGCCAACCTCGGGGTCTGGATGGCGTTCTTCACGCCGATCCAGGTGCTGCTGCCGCAGCAGCTGGGGCAGATCGCGCCGGCCGACAAGGAGGCCGCGCTCGCCGTGGTCACCGGCCTCGGCGCGCTCGCCGCGGTGCTCGCCAACCCCCTCGCCGGGGCGCTGTCGGACCGGACCTGCCTGCGGCTGGCCGGACGGGAGTTCGGCCGGCGGCACGTCTGGACCGCCGGCGGCGCGCTGCTCGGCGCGGCGGCCCTGGCGCTGCTGGCGCAGCAACGCACCGTCGCCGGGGTCGCGCTCGGCTGGGTCGCCGCGCAGGTCTGCTTCAACGCGATGCTGGCCAGCCTGACCGCCGCCGTGCCGGACCGGGTGCCGGTCGCCCAGCGCGGCGGCGTCTCCGGCTGGGTCGGCATCCCCCAGGCGCTGGGGCTGGTGCTCGGCGTGGTGCTGGTCACCGCCGTGGTGAGCGGTACCGCCGCCGGCTACCTGGCGATGGCGGCGGCGGTGCTGCTGCTCGCCCTGCCGTTCGCGCTGCTCACCGCCGACGACCCGCTGCCCCGCACGCACCGCCCGGCACTGCGGTGGCGCGCCCTGCTCGCGTCGATGTGGATCTCGCCGCGCCGCCACCCCGACTTCGGCTGGGCCTGGATCACCCGGTTCCTGGTGCAGCTCGGCAACGCGCTCGGCACGCTCTACCTGCTCTACTTCCTCACCGACGAGGTGCGCCACGTCGACCCCGAGGGCGGCCTGCTGGTGCTGATCCTGCTCTACACGGCCGGCCTGGCGGCCACCGCCGTGGTGGCCGGGCGGCTGTCGGACCGCTCCGGCCGGCGCAAGGTCTTCGTCATCGCCGCCGGCGGGATCATGGCGGTCGCCGCGCTGCTGCTGGCCGTCGCGCCGGTCTGGCCGGTGGCGGTGGTCGCCGCGCTGCTGCTCGGCGCCGGTTACGGCGTCTACCTGTCCGTGGACGCCGCGCTCATCACCCAGGTGCTGCCGGCCGCCGCCGACCGGGGCAAGGACCTCGGCGTGATCAACATCGCCAACTCCGCCCCGCAGGTGCTCGGCCCGGCGATCTCGGCCCCGCTCGTGGTGCACCTCGGCGGCTATCCGGCGCTCTACGCGGTCACCGCGGCGGTCACCGTGCTGGGCAGCGTGCTGGTGCTGAAGATCCGCTCGGTGCCCTGAGCCGCACCCCTGGCGGAATCCGGTCGCGGGCCGCCGTAGGCTGGAGACGTGACGGTACGTGTACGCTTTGCCCCCTCCCCGACCGGTATGTTCCACGTCGGCGGCGCCCGCTCGGCGCTGCAGAACTGGATCTACGCCAAGCAGCAGGGCGGGGTGTTCGTGCTCCGCATCGAGGACACCGACGCGGCCCGCAACAAGCCGGAGTGGACCGAGGGCATCCTCTCCGCGCTGGACTGGATCGGCATCGAGCGCGGCAGCTACGAGGGCCCGCACTTCCAGTCGGAGTACGCGGGCGAGCACCGGGCCGCCGCCGCGCGGCTGCACGAGGCCGGCCGCGCGTACTACTGCGACTGCACCCGCGAGGCCGTGCAGGCCCGCACCGGCTCGCAGTACCAGGGCTACGACGGCTTCTGCCGGGACCGGGGCCTGCAGGCCGGCGAGGGGCGCGCCCTGCGCTTCCGCACGCCGGACGAGGGCGAGACCGTGGTGGTCGACCTGATCCGCGGCGAGCCCACCTTCGAGAACAAGCTGATCGAGGACTTCGTCATCGCCCGGGGCGACGGCTCGCCGGTCTTCCTGCTCGCCAACGTGGTCGACGACATGACCATGGGGATCACCCACGTGATCCGGGCGGAGGAGCACCTGCCCAACACCCCCAAGCAGCAGCTGCTCTGGGACGCCCTCGGGGTCACGCCGCCGATCTGGGCGCACGTGCCGGTGGTGGTCAACGAGAAGCGGCAGAAGCTCTCCAAGCGCCGGGACAAGGTGGCCCTGGAGGCGTTCCGGGACGAGGGCTACCTGGCCGAGGCGATGCGCAACTACCTGATGCTGCTCGGCTGGGCGCCGTCGGGCGACCGGGAGATCGTCCCGTGGTCGGTGATCGAGGAGGAGTACCGGCTGGAGGAGGTCAACCCCTCCCCGGCGTTCTTCGACGAGAAGAAGCTCCGGGCGTTCAACGGCGAGTACATCCGGGCGCTCGGAGTCGAGGAGTTCGTCGAGGCCTGCCAGCCGTGGCTGACGGGCACCGGCACGATCGCGCCGCCGCCGTGGCAGCCGGAGGAGTTCGATGCGGATGCCTTCGCGGCCGTGGCCCCGCTGGCGCAGACCCGGATCGCGCTGCTCAGCGAGATCGTGCCGAACGTCGACTTCCTCTTCCTCGACGCGCCGCTGATCGACGAGGCCGCCTGGGCAAAGGCGATGAAGGAGGGCGCGGCGGAGCTGCTGGACGCCGCCACGGCGGCGTTCGAGGCGCTGGAGTCGTGGGACGCGGAGACGCTGAAGTCGACGCTGGAGGCGGTCGGCGCCGAGCGCGGGCTCAAGCTCGGCAAGGCCCAGGCCCCGGTGCGCGTCGCGGTCACCGGCCGCACCGTCGGGCTGCCGCTGTTCGAGTCGCTGGAGGTGCTCGGCCGCGAGCGCACCCTGAGCCGGCTGCGCGCCGCCCGGGTCCGCCTGGTCTGAACCGTCGCGCGGCCGACGCGCGCACCGCGCCGGCACGGCGTACCCCGTCAGCGCCCGGACCGGTCGGTCCGGGCGCTGACCCGTCGAGGGCGCGGGTGCCGGTCAGCGACGGGCGGAGCGGCGGCGCAGCAGCAGGCCGGCGGCGAGGGCCGCGAGGAGGAGCACGCCGCCGAGCGCCGACAGCCAGCCGCGCCCGGCCGCGTCGTCGCTCTCCTTCGCCGCCGGCACCGCGGCCTCCGGCGTGCCCGTGCCCGCCGGACCGGGGGCGGCGGAGGCCGGCCCGGCACCGGTCGACGGCGACCCGGCCGGGGACGGCCCGGCGACGCTCGGCGACGGCACGGCCGAGGGCGGGACGGTCGGGCCGGCCGGCGGCTCGGCGGGGGTGCCGGTGGTCAGGGTGAACCGGACCTCACCGGAGACCGGGTGCCCGTCGCTGGACGCCAGCCGGTAGCCGACGACGTAGAGCCCCGCCCGGCCCGGCGTGAACGGGACGCTCACCCGGGAACCGGAGAAGGTCGGCGCGCCGCCCAGCGCGGCCACGTTGTCCGGCCCGGTAACTGTGATCTTCGTCGTACTCGGGTCCGCCTTCGCCAGGAAACGCAGCTCGATCCGGGCCGGCGCCTCCGCCACCCGGGCGCCGTTGCGCGGATCGCTGCCGGTCAGCGAGTTGTGGGCGGCCGCCGGCGCGGGCGGCAGCACCAACGACACACCGAGCGCCACGCCGAACACCACCGGCCAGGTACGCGCCGCACGTGAGAACCTGCCCCCCATGAACCCCTCCGTAAAGGTACGATCCGCCCGCTGATCCACGGCCACCGTCCATTGGTCGGGCCGGGATCACAGATAGTTCCAATTACTGTTCCACGAGCTGCAACCGATCGACGTTCTGCGCAGTCTTGAGGGTGGCACCCCCGATACGGGGTTGGGTCACCCCCGTCAGCCGACCAACGCGTGACCTGCAGCAAGCCACCCATCGAACGGGGCGAGGAGGCGGCGATGGTCCGAACGATGCGGCGGCTGGTCGCGGTGTTGGCGGGCGGGCTCGCGGCGGCGGTCCTGTCGCTCGGTCCGTCCGGGACGGCGACGGCGGCGCCGAAGCCCGCACCGGCCGGAGTGGAGATCACCGGGGAGGGGCTGGCGGAGCCGCTGCGGCTGCGCGCCGAGGCCCACCCGGCGCACGTGGTGGCGATCATCGACCAGGTCAACTTCCTCGGCCGCACCGGGCAGGCCAAGGGCCCGAAGGCGGCCGACCTCGGTCCGAAGTACACCGTCGTGGTGTTCGCCGGCGACGTCGCGAAGCAGACGTACGACCTCTACCCGAAGGCGGTCGGCGGGCCGCGCGTCTTCCGCCCGGCCAAGCAGCCGGACGCCCGCAAGACCGCCGCGGGCTGGTTCCTCGGCCGACTCAGCATGTCGGAGACCCTCCGCACGGCGGGCGTCCCGCTGGAGCGGCAGTTCGACACCGTCAGTGGCGGCGTCGGCGGCGGCGAACGGGTCATCCCGGAGGACGCCCTCAACCCGGCCAAGGACATCGACGAGGCGCTCGGCGAGTTGCAGCGGCTGCTGCTGCTCAACGTCGCGGTGGTGCTGGTCATCACGTCGGGACTCGCCGGGATCGCGCTGCTGGTCCGCCGCCGCACCCGCTGACCCCACCGCACCGGCCGGCCCCGCGCCCGGGGCCGGCCGCCGTGACCCGGTCGCGGGCCAATGTCCCCGGTCGACGCGCCCGGCTCCCAGCCGGGGGTCAGACCTCCAGGACGACCTTGCCGCGCACGTGCCCCGCCTCCACCAGGCGCTGCGCGTCGGCCGCCTGCGTGAGCGGGAACGTCCGTGCCACGTGGACGGTCAGCCGGCCGGCGTCGACCAGCCCGGCAAGCGCGCCCAGGTCCACGGTCGACGGCTTGACGAACAGGTAGCTGCCGCCCAGCCGGGTGACGTGCTCCGGATCGGCCGTCGAGATCAGCCGCGCGGGCCGGGCGATCAGCTCGGCCGAGACGTCGAGCGCGTCGCCGCCGAACAGGTCGAGCACCACGTCCACCCCGTCGGGCGCGACCGCGCGGACCCGGTCGGCCAGCCCGTCGCCGTACGCGACCGGCTCGGCGCCCAGTGACCGGACGAAGTCGTGGTTGGCCGCGCCGGCCGTGCCGATCACGCGGTCGGCGCCGAGTGCGCGGGCGACCTGCACCGCCAGATGGCCCACCCCGCCGGACGCCCCGTGCACCAGCACCGTGTCACCGGCGCCGGTGCGCGCCGACTGGAGCGCCTGGTACGCCGTGAGACCCGCCAGGGGCAGGCCGCCCGCCTCGGCCCAGGACGCCTGGACCGGCTTGCCCGCCAGCGCCCGCTCGGGCGCCGGGACGAGTTCGGCGTACGTGCCGTACTGGATGTGGTCGCGTCGGACGTAGCCGACGACCTCGTCGCCGACGGCGAACCCGGTCACCGCCGGCCCGACCGCCTCGACCACCCCGGCCGCGTCCCAACCGGGGACGAGCGGGAAGTGACCGGGGATCGCACCGGCCAGGTGCCCCTCGCGCACCTTCCAGTCGACCGGGTTCACCCCGGCCGCCCGGACCCGCACGAGCACCGTGTCGGGGCCGACCGGCGGGTCGGGCAGGTCCCGGACGGTCAGCAGGTCGGCGGGGCCGTACGCGTCGATCGCGATCGCCTTCACACCGACCACGCTAGCGGCCGGGCGGCGCCCCCGTGGTCAGCACCAGCGACGTGGCGGCCGCTCGCGGCGGGTGCCGCGCTGCCGGGGGCGGACCGGGCCGTGCCGGTGCGCGCCGGCCCAGCCGGGCAGGTCGCTGCGGCAGCCGTGGGCCACCGCGGGCTCGGGCTCACCGCTCGGAGCCGGCTCGGCCACGCGCTGCCGGGGCACCGTGACGTCCTCGTCGGGGCGCTCGCACGCGCGGGCCGGGTGCTCCGGCGAGTGCGCCGGGAACCCGCCGGGCAGCCGGCGGTGCTTGGCTGCCGCCTGCTGCTCGTGGTGGCCCGGCCGGCAGGGCTCGCCCTGGGCGCAGCCGTGCTCGGCCTCCCCGTGCGCCATCGGAGTCTCCTCACGCTCTCGCCCCGCCCGCCGGGGTCGCTCCGACGGGCCCTGTCACCGTACTGGCCGGCACCGACGCCCCGTACAGCCGCACCCGCCTCCCCCACCGGCGGCACGCAACCGGGAGGGCGCCCGGTCGCGCAGGCGGGCCGCCCGGCGCGGAGGCGCAGGTCGGGGCATGTCAGGCTGGGGCGGTGAGCGAGCCGGGCGGGACGGAACTGTCGGCCACGCTGCGCCGGATCGAGCGGGCGGCGGGGGCGCTGGCCAGCGCCAGCGTGGCCCGGATGGACGAGACCCAGCCCTGGTTCCGCGGCCTGCCGCCCGACCACCGCTCCTGGGTGATGCTGGTGGCCCAGGCCGGCGCCCGGTCGCTGGTGCAGTGGCTGCGTGACGGCGGCGGCACGGCGGACAGCACCCAGGAGGTCTCGGACGAGGTCTTCGCCACCGCGCCGCAGGCGCTCGCCCGCTCGATCAGCCTCCAGCAGACCGTCGCGCTGGTGAAGGTGATGATCGACGTCGTCGAGGAGCAGGTCTCGCACCTGGCGGCGGAGGGCGAGGAGCAGCAGCTGCGCGAGGCGGTGCTGCGTTTCTCCCGGGAGATCGCCTTCGCCGCCGCCCGCGTGTACGCCCGGGCCGCCGAGTCGCGCGGTTCGTGGGACGCCCGGTTGCAGGCGTTGCTGGTGGACGCGCTGCTGCGCGGCGACTCGCCGGACGTGCTGGCGAGCCGGGCGGCGGCGCTCGGCTGGGCGGACGCCCCGCCGGTGGCGGTGGCGGTCGGCCGCTCCCCCGGTGGGGAGGTCTCGGCGGTGCTGCACACGGTGCACCGGCAGGCCCGGCGCATCGGCACGGAGGTGATCGGCGGGGTGCACGGCGACCGGCTGGTCATCGTGCTCGGCGGCGCCGCCGACCCGGTCGCGGCCACCGGCAAGCTGCTCGGCGCGTTCGGGGACGGGCCGGTGGTGGTCGGTCCGGCCGTGCCGAGCCTGGACGAGGCGACCGAGTCGGCGCGCGCCGCGCTGGCCGGCTTCCGGGCCGCCCCGGCCTGGCCGACCGCGCCCCGGCCGGTGCCGGCCGACGAGCTGCTGCCGGAGCGGGCGCTGGCCGGGGACGCGGAGGCGCGCCGACGGCTGCGCCACGACGTCTACGCCGCGCTGGTGCGGGCCGGCGGGGAACTGCTGGAGACCCTCGACGCCTTCTTCGCGGCCGGCGGCACGCTGGAGAGCGCCGCGCGGTCCCTCTTCGTGCATCCGAACACGGTGCGCTACCGGCTGCGGCGGATCTCCGACGTCACCGGCTTCTCGCCGCTCGCGGCGCGGGACGCGTTCGCGCTCCAGGTGGCCCTCACCGTCGGCCGGCTCGACCCGGTGGCACCAACCACGACAATGAACCCAGGCGGCGGTAAAACGCCACACACAGGTGATGATCGCCGCCGATTTCTGTAGGATCCCTCCAAAGGTTCTAGTGCGGTTTGGTCGGGGGCGGCACAGCGCTACCCGCGCGTATCCGGGAGAGTCATAGACGTGCTCGCCGTACTCTCGCCCGGCCAGGGTTCCCAGAAACCCGGCTTCCTGACTCCCTGGCTGGACCTCACCGGCGCCGAGGCGCGTCTGCGCTGGTGGTCGGCACTGGCCGGGGTCGACCTGGTGCACCTCGGCACCGTGGCCGACGCGGACGAGATCAGGGACACCGCCCGGACCCAGCCGCTGCTGGTCGCCGCCGCGCTGCTGGCCGCCGAGCACCTGCCGATGTACGACGTCACGCTCACCGTCGGGCACAGCGTGGGCGAGCTGGGCGCGGCGGCGCTCGCCGGGGTGCTCCCGGCGGAGGCGGCGATCACCCTGGCCGGCGTACGCGGCCGGGAGATGGCCGCGGCCTGCGCGCTGGAGCCGACCGGCATGGCGGCCGTGCTGGGCGGGGACCCGGACGAGGTGCTCGCCTCGATCGTCGCGCACGGGCTGCACCCGGCCAACCGCAACGGCGCCGGCCAGTTCGTCGCCGCCGGGGCCGTCGAGGGGCTGGAGAAGCTCGCCGCCGAGCCGCCGGCCAAGGCCCGGGTGATCCGCCTGAAGGTGGCCGGCGCCTTCCACACGCCGTACATGGCCCCCGCCGAGGCGGCGCTGGCGGCCGTGGCCGCCGGGATCACCCCGAGCGACCCGGCCCGGATCCTGCTGTCCAACCTCGACGGGGCCGCGGTCAACCACGGGCGCGACATGGTGCAGCGCCTGGTCCGCCAGGTCACCGCGCCGGTGCGGTGGGACCTCTGCATGCGCACCCTGGCCGACCTCGGGGTGACCGGCGTGATCGAGCTGCCCCCGGCCGGGACCCTCGCGGGGCTGGTGAAGCGGGAGCTCAAGGGGGCCGGGGCCCCCGAGGTGGTCACCCTCAACACCCCGGACGACCTGCCCGCCGCCCGGGACCTGATCGCCCGGCACGGGATGGCGCCGAGCCACGAGCCGACCATGCACTTCCGCGTGGTGGTGGCCCCGTCGGCCGGCACCTTCGAGCCGGCGCGGGAGCTCGCCGAGGGCGACCCGCTCCGCGAGGGCCAGGTCGTCGGCCACGTGGCCACCCGGCAGGGCCCGGTCGAGGTGACCGCGCACGGCAGCGGCGTGCTCACCGAGTGGCTCGCCCACCACGACGACCCGGTCGCGCCGGGGCAACCGCTCGTCCGTATCGGAGGTCACCCGTGAGCGCGAGGAACGAGCCGGGTCTGCGAGTCCCGCAGTCGCGAACGAAAGGACAGCTCCGATGACCGGCAGCCGGCTCGTCGCGCTGGGGCACTACCAGCCCGCCCGCGTGGTCACCAACGACGACATCGCCCAGCTGGTCGAGACCAGCGACGAGTGGATCCGGGACCGGGTCGGCATCGTCACCCGGCGGATCGCCGACGGCGAGACGGTCGCCGACATGGCCGCCGCCGCCGCCGGCAAGGCGCTGGCCAACTCCGGGCTCACCGCCGCCGACATCGACCTGGTCGTGGTGGCGACGTGCAGCTCCGCCGACCGCAGCCCGAACGTGGCCTGCCGGGTCGCCGCCAAGCTCGGCATCACCGCGCCCGGGGCGTTCGACCTCAACACGGCCTGCTCCGGCTTCGCGTACGCGCTGGGCACCGTGGACCACGCCATCCGGGCCGGCGCCTCGCGCAACGCCCTGGTCATCGGCGCGGAGAAGCTGTCCGACATCGTCGACTGGACGGACCGCTCCACCTGCATCATCTTCGCCGACGGCGCCGGCGCCGCCGTGGTGTCGGCCGTCGGCGACGGCGAGCCCGCCGGTGTCGGCCCGGTGGTCTGGGGCTCGGTGCCCGAGAGGGGCGACGCGGTACGCATCGAGGGCTGGCGCCCGTCCATCCAGCAGGAGGGTCAGTCGGTCTTCCGCTGGGCCACCACGGAGCTGGCGCCGCTGGCGCGGCAGGCGTGCGAGCGCGCCGGGGTGGACCCGTCGGAGCTGGCGGCCTTCGTGCCGCACCAGGCCAACGCCCGGATCATCGACGGCATCGTCAAGCGGCTCGGCATCCCGAACGCGGTCGTCGCCAAGGACATCGTCGAGTCCGGCAACACGTCGGCGGCGAGCGTGCCACTGGCCCTGTCCAAGCTGGTCGAGCGGCGGGAGGTGCCGTCCGGCGCCCCGGTGCTGCTCTTCGGCTTCGGCGGCGGCCTGACCTACGCCGGTCAGGTCGTCCGCTGCCCCTGAGAAGCCCCTCCGGCCGCTGCGCCGGGGAGTGACGGCCGGCGTCGTCGGCCGTCGAATGATCCACGATGAAAGGAACCAACCGCAATGACCCGTGACGAGATCACCGCCGGCCTCGCCGAGATCCTCGAAGAGGTTGCCGGGGTGAACCCGGACGACGTGGCCGAGGGGAAGTCCTTCACCGACGACCTGGACGTCGACTCGCTCTCCATGGTGGAGGTCGTGGTGGCGGCCGAGGAGAAGTTCGGCGTCAAGATCCCGGACAACGAGGTGCAGAACCTGAAGACCGTCGGGGACGCCGTCACCTACATCGAGGCGCAGTCCTGATCATGGCTCACACCGACGTCGTCGTCACCGGGCTCGGCGCGACCACCCCGCTGGGCGGGGACGTCGCGTCGACCTGGGACGCCATGCTCGCCGGCCGCTCCGGGGTGGGTCCGCTCACCCAGGAGTGGGCCGAGCAGTTGCCGGTCCGGATCGCCGCCCAGCTCGCGGTCGAGCCGACCGGCCTGATCGACCGGGTCAAGCTCCGCCGGCTCGACCGTTCCGAGGCGATCGCGATCATCGCGGCGCAGCAGGCCTGGGCGGACGCTGGCCTGGCCGACTCCGGGCTGGACCCGGAGCGGCTGGGCGTCAGCGTCGGCTCCGGCATCGGCGGCGCGCTGACGCTGCTCGCCCAGGACGACATCCTGGAGGCGTCCGGCCCGCGGCGGGTCTCCCCGCACACCATCCCGATGCTGATGCCGAACGGCCCCGCCGCCTGGGTGGGGCTGGAGCTGGGCGCGAAGGCGGGGGTCCACTCGGTGGCCAGCGCCTGCGCGACCGGCGCCGAGGCGATCGCGCTCGGCATGGACATGATCCGCGCCGGCCGGGCCGACGTGGTGGTGGCCGGCGGCACCGAGGCGGTCATCCACCAGCTGCCGATCGCCGGGTTCAGTTCGATGCGGGCGATGTCGACCCGCAACGACGAGCCGGAGCGGGCCTCCCGGCCGTGGGACAAGGGCCGCGACGGCTTCGTGCTCGGTGAGGGCGCGGGCATCGTGGTGCTGGAGCGGGCGGAGCACGCCGCCGCCCGGGGCGCCCGGGTCTACGCCCGGCTGGCCGGCGCCGGGCTCACCTCGGACGGCTACGACATCGTCCAGCCGCACCCCGAGGGCGAGGGCGCCATCCGGGCGATCGCGAAGGCGATCGCGGACGCGGGCGTCGCGAAGACGGACATCGTGCACGTCAACGCGCACGCCACGTCGACCCCGGTCGGTGACGTCGCGGAGATCACCGCGCTGCGGGCGGCGCTGGGCGACCACCCCGTGCTGACCTCGACCAAGTCGATGTCCGGTCACCTGCTGGGCGCGGCGGGCGCGCTGGAGTCGATCGCCACCGTCCTGGCGATCCGCGACGGGGTCGTCCCGCCGACGATCAACCTGGACGACCCCGACGACGGGCTGAGCCTGGACGTGGCCGCCAACGAGGCGCGCCGCATGGACATCCCCGCCGCGCTGAACAACTCGTTCGGCTTCGGCGGACACAACGTGGCTCTCGTCTTCACGCGGGCCTGAGACCACAGCCATGGAGGCTCACGTGACCACCACCGCCGTCGGCGTGGACGAATCTTCCGTCGTGGACCACCGGGATCCGGAAGTCCGGCTCCGGGCGTTGTTCGACGCGGGTTCGTTGCGGTTGTCGGTGCCGCGGGACACCTCGGGTGTGCTGTGGGCGCGGGGTGAGGTCGACGGCTCGCCGGTGGTCGCGTACGCCACGGACGCGACGCGGATGGGCGGGGCGATGGGCACCGACGGGTGCCGCCACGTCGTGGACGCGATCGACACCGCGGTGCGGGAGCGGGTGCCGGTGGTGGGGTTGTGGCACTCGGGCGGGGCGCGGTTGGCCGAGGGCGTGGTCGCCCTGGACGCGGTGGGCCAGGTGTTCGCGGCGATGGTGCGGGCCTCGGGGCGGGTGCCGCAGATCTCCACGGTGCTCGGTCCGGCGGCCGGTGGCGCCGCGTACGGGCCGGCACTGACCGACATCGTGGTGATGAGCGGCGCGGGCCGGATCTTCGTGACCGGCCCGGAGGTGGTCCGCAGCGTCACCGGCGAGCAGGTCGACATGGCCCGCCTCGGCGGGCCCGAGCCGCACGGCCGCCGCTCCGGGGTGGTCCACGTGACCTGCGCCGACGACGAGGCGGCGCTGACCGAGACCCGCAAGCTCGCCGCGTTGCTGGGCCGGCAGGGGCGCCTGTCGCCCGACGACGTGGCCGCCCAGGACGAGGGTGGACACGACCTGACGGCGAAGATGCCGGTGGAGACGAACCGGGCCTACGACGTCAGGCCGGTGGTCAAGGCCCTGCTGGACGACCCCGGGGTGGAGCTGCACGCCAAGTGGGCGCCGAACGTGGTGACCACCCTGGGTCGCTTCGCGGGACGCACCGTCGGGGTCGTCGCGAACAATCCGCTGCGCCTGGGCGGCTGCCTGGACGCCTCCAGCGCCGAGAAGGCCGCCCGGTTCGTGCGGATGTGCGACTCCCTCGGCGTACCGCTGATCGTCCTGGTCGACGTCCCCGGCTACCTGCCCGGCCTCGGCCAGGAGTGGGACGGCGTCGTCCGGCGCGGCGCGAAGCTCCTGCACGCCTTCGCCGAGGCCGTCGTGCCCCGGGTCACCCTGGTCACCCGCAAGGCCTACGGCGGGGCGTACATCGCGATGAACTCCCGCTCGCTGGGCGCCACGGCCGTGTTCGCCTGGCCGAACGCCGAGGTCGCGGTCATGGGCGCCAGCGCCGCCGTCAACATCCTGCACCGCAGGAAGCTGGCCGCCGTCCCCGCCGAGGAGCGCGAGACGCTGCGCGCGCACCTCGTCGAGGAGCAGACCCGCATCGCCGGCGGCGTCAACCGGGCCCTCGAGATCGGCGTCGTGGACGACGTCATCACCCCGGCCGAGACCCGCCGCCGCATCGCCGAGGCCCTCGCCGCCGCCCCCGCGGCACGGGGCGCGCACGGCAACATCCCCCTCTAGACCGGCCGGTTCGTCGGAGGTGCGGCCGGCACGGGAGAGCCGGCCGCAGGCGCCGGCGGGGCCGGCCGCCCGGAGGACCGACGTACGCCGGAAGGGCCCGCACTCACCACGAGCGCGGGCCCTTCCGCGTCGCTCAGCCCCGGTTGCGGGGGTGCCGGCGGGCGGTCCGCTCGTTGCCCCGGCGGTAGTTGCCGGTCCACCGGGCCATCACGAGCTGCGGGTCGCCGCCGACCTCGGCGAGGAACTCCGCCGCCCGGCCGCCGCGCAGGATGCCCGCCGCCCGGCCGTGGTGGGTGATGACCACGGTGCCGTCCGACCGTTCGACGTACGCGAAACCCTCAGCCGTTCCCATGTGCGCCGAGGGTGCCAGGCGGGGCGGACGAAGGCGACCCGGTTTCCTGCTTGACTCTCCAGCGGCTGGAGGCAGGAGGCTCTTCGACGTGGACGACCGCACCGACCTGTTCACCATCGGGCAACTCGCCCGCCGGACCGGCCTGTCCGTCCGGACGATCCGCTTCTGGTCCGATCTCGACCTGCTCCCGCCCACCGCCCGGTCCACCGGCGGTTACCGGCTCTACGACGCGGCGGCCGTGGCCCGGCTGGACCTCGTCCGCAGCCTGCGGGAGCTGGGGATCGGCCTGGACGACGTCCGCCGGGTCCTCCAGCGACGGACCAGCGTCCGGGAGGTGGCACAGGCGCACAGCCGCGCCCTGGACGCGGAGATCCGCACGCTGCGGCTGCGTCGGGCGGTGCTGCGGTCGGTCGCTCGACGTGGCAGCACGACCGAGGAGTTGAGACTGATGAACGACCTGGCCCGCCTCTCCGCTCAGGAGCGGCAACGGATCGTCGACGACTTCGTCGCCGAGGTCTTCGGCGGCGTGGAGCCCGGCCCCGACGGCGACGGGCTGGCCCGGGCGATGCGGACGCTCCCCGCCGACCTGCCCGACGAGCCCACCGACGAGGAGGTGGACGCCTGGGTCGAGCTGGCCGGGCTGGTCGCCGACCCGGACTTCCGCCGGCGGGTGCGCGCGATGGCGGTGGCGGGCGCGGCGGGCACCGCGCCGTCGCCCCCGGTGGCGATGCACTCGATCGAGCCGGCGCGCGCCGCGCTCGCCGCCGGCGTCGCGCCGGACTCGGAGCGGGCGCGGGCGGTGCTCGACGAGCTGGTGGACCCGGGGCGGTCCCGCGACGAGCGGCTCGCGCTCGCCGACGGGATGGCCGCCTTCACGGACCGGCAGGTGGAGCGGTACTGGCAGCTGATCGGGGTGCTCAACCAGCGGCCTCCCTTCCCGCCCGCGGTGCCCGCCGTGGAGTGGCTGATCGCCGCCCTGCGCGCCAGCTGACCCGATCGGGTTGACGGTGCCCGGCCGTGCCGCTTTGATGGGCCGGCTCATCGTCGACGGGGAACGGACACCATGCGACGTCGTACCCGCGCCGCCGTGCTCGCGGCGCTCACCATCGGACTGACCGGCAGCTGCGCCGACGGGACGAAGTCGCCGTCGGCCGGCGGCTCCCCGTCGGCCTCGCCGGGCGTCACCGCCTCGCCGGTGACGCCCGGCCCGCCCTGGCACGACGAGGTGGTGGCCGCGCCCGCCGGCACCACGGTGGGCGGGAAGGGCACGCCCTGCGAGCTGCCGGTCACCTTCTCGCTGCCGGCGGAGTGGAAGGTCGAGGCGGTCAAGAGCTCGGCGAAGTTCGGCGAACCCCGCGTCGGCAAGGCCCTCATGCTGTGCGAGCTCGACGCCCGGCCGACCGGCGCGCTCGGGTTCCTCCGGGTGTGGCGGGTCGACGGGGTCGCCGGCGGCGCCCAGGAGCACCTGAAGCACTTCCTCGACGCCTACTCGCCCGACGCCGCCGACGCGGAGTACCGACGGGTGAAGGCCGGCACCCTCGACGCCGTCGAGGCGAGCTACCTCGAGGAGGACGGCGGCACGGTCCGCGACCGGGCCATCGCGGTCTCCTCCCTGTACGGGCCGATCGTGCTGAGCCTGGACACCTCGGAGCCCGCGGAGCTGCTGCCGGCGTACCAGTTGGTGAAGCAGTCCGCCCGGATCAACCGCGACTGACGCGGCTCACGCGCGGCAGGTCGTGGCGGGCAGGCCGCTCACCGGCACCGGGGACCGGCCGTCCGGGCGGGCCTTGCCGGCCAGCACCCCGGCGAGGGCGGTCATCGACGCCCGGCTGGACGAGTAGGTCGCCAGCAGGGTCGGCGACTTGGCCTTCGCCAGCACGTACGGGGTGTCCATGGCGACCGTGACGGCGGCGTCGGCGCGCAGGTCGCCGGCGCCGTCGCCGTACCCGACGAGGTGCACCACGGTGCCGCCACCGGCCACCACCTCGACCCCGGCGGCCTTGAGCGCCTCGGTCAGCGCCGCCCGGGTGTGGTCCCGCCCGCCGGAGGCGGTCACGGTCACCGGGCCCCGCACGCCGCCGCCGCAGGCGCCCCGCAGCACCGTCACCGCCGCCGCGGCCAGGTCCTCGGCCGCCTTGCGGTGCGCCGGACCGTTCAGCGTGGACAGCTCCGGCGTGGGCCGGTCGGCCAGCTTGAACTTCATCGTCAGCACCCGGGTCGCGGCCTCGACGAGGCGGGCCCGGGGCAGCGAGCCGTCGCGGAGCGCGGCGAGCAGCCCGTCGTACGCCTGAGCGACGTTCGGCGGCATCAGGATCAGGTCGTTGCCCGCCTTCAGGGCGCGCACCGCGGCCTCGCCCGGCGACCAGCGCTTGGCCGGCGGCATGTTCATCCCGTCGGTGATCACCACGCCCTGGAAGCCGAGCTGGCCGCGGAGCACGCCGGTGAGCAGCTTGTGCGAGAAGGTCGCCGCGGTGCCCGGGTCCACCGACCGCGCGTCGAGGTGGGCGGACATCACGGCCATCGCGCCCGCGCCGATGGCGGCGGAGAAGGGCGGCCACGCCCCGCTCTCCAGCGTCTTGCGGGGCTGGCCGAGCACCGGCAGCCCTTCGTGCGAGTCGGCGGCGCTGTGCCCGTGCCCCGGGAAGTGCTTGACGGTGGCCGCGACGCCGGCGGCCTGCAACCCGCGGACCGCGCCCGCGACCTGCCCCGCCGCCACCTTCGGGTCCGCCCCGTACGACCGGGAGCCGATCACGGTGCTGCGGGTGGCGAGCACGTCGGCGACCGGGGCGAAGTCGAGGTTGATCCCCATCGCGGCGAGCTCGGTGCCGGCCGCCCGCCAGGCGGCCTCGGTCAGCTCCGGCCTCCCGGCGGCGCCGGCGGCGAGGGCGCTGGGCAGCAGCGTCACGCCGTCGGTGATCCGGGTGACCACGCCGTGCTCCTGGTCGGTGCCGACCAGGAAGGGCGCCGGCCCGGCGGGCAGCCGACCGGCGGCCGCGCGCAGGCCGTCGGTCAGCGCGCGGACCTGCTTCGGGTCGTCGACGTTTGTCGTCTCCTGGTTGCCCTTGGTCGGGTCGTCGGCGCTGAAGCCGACCAGGATCAGCCCGCCGAGCCGGTACTTCTCGACCATCTGGGCGGGGGTGTCCACCCCGGCCAACGCCTGGTTGCCGGCCGCCGAGCCGGGCGAGACCCGGGTGGCCGCGTCGCCGTAGGCGTACGGCATCAGCACCTGGCCGACCAGGTCCCCGTCGGCGAGCGAGCCGACGAGGGCGGCGGCGCGGGCGGCGGGGTCGGCGCCGGGGACGCTCGTGGCGGGTGCCGGGGTGGCCGTGGGGGCGGCGGCGCTCGTCGGCGCCGGGTCGGGGCGGCGGTCCGCCGGACCGGAGCACCCGGAGACGAGCAGCGCGGTCAGGGCGGCGAGCGCGACGCCGGCACGTCGCGGGATAGTCGACACGCGGCCCATCCCACCAGTTCGCCCCTTATCGGGGCAACTTGACCTTCACCCCGAAGGATGAGCCGGCCCCGGTCGGGGCCCGGGTGTCAGCCGACGCGGGTGAGCAGGGTCACCGGCGCGCCGTCGCCGGCGTACCGGTAGGGCTCCAGCTCCGCGTCCCACGCCGTGCCGAGCGCCTTGTCGAGGGCGTGCGCGAGGGCCTCCGGCGCCCGCGCGCCCGCCATGATGCTGCGCAGCCGGTCCTCGCCGAGCTGGATGTCGCCGGCCGCCCCGACGGTCGCCCGGAACAGGCCCCGCCCGGGCACGTACATGAAGCGCTCGCCGTCGGAGCCCGGGCTGGGCTCCTCGGTGACCTCGAAACGGATCATGGGCCACTGCCGGAGGGCAGCAGCCAGCTCGGCGCCCGTCCCCGGGCGACCGGTCCACCCGCACTCGGCCCGGCGGGCGCCGGGGTCGACGGGCTGAGCCGTCCACTGCAGGTTGACCGGCGCGGCGAGGACGCGCGCGATCGCCCACTCGACGTGTGAGCACACGGCGAGCGGGGTCGAGTGGACGTATACGACGCCACGCGTTGGCACGGTGACCTCCCGGAGAGCGAGGTGCGTCTTCCCCTACGACCTCGACCACCCGGGTGGTTGCTGGAACACATGATGACTGGTGTGACGGATGGTGCGCCAGGGAATCGGAAAATTCGCGGGTCGGAATAGTCGGACGGGTGCCCCGGTTGACCCCTCACGACGCGATGACCTGCCAGGGATCGTGGTCGTGTACAGTTCCATCGGCGGCCTGTGCCGCGCACATCTTCCGCGGGTCCACCCACCAGGGTGTCACCCGCACAGCCCCCGGACGTTCCGTCCTCCCGTACGTCTTGCAAGGAGTACCTCCGTGGCGAGCAACACCTCTAAGACCGCGCGCGCGTCAGTCCGGGCCGGCCAGGCTGGCCAGGGTGGCGCCCTCAGCGTGCTGGGCGAGTTCAAGTACCTCATCCCGCTCAACGGCGGCAAGCACGCCTACGTGCGGAACCTGACCAACGGCAAGACCGCGCACCTGCGCACCGACTCCGAGGCGTTCGTCGAGGAGATCCGGGTGCTGGCCGCCGCCGGTCACGCCGCGAAGATCCGGGCCGAGATCAACAACCTCAACGCCACCCACCCGGGTGACGGCTGGGACGCCACCGAGAAGCGCCTCGTCGAGGCCGGCGTCTTCGAGGGCTGAGCCCTCCCCCACGCGACACCGCAACCGCCCGTCGGGATCATCCCGGCGGGCGGTTCCGCGTCCGCGGACCCGGGCGAGGGGCTTCCTACGTCTCGAGCAGGGCCACCTCGCCGGTCGCCAGGTCGTAGAGGGCGCCGACCACGGCCAGCCGGCCGGCGGCGACCGGGGCGGCGAGCCGGTCGTCGGCGCGCAGGGCGGCCACCGTACGCAGCACGTGCCGCCGGACCGCCATCGGACGCACCCGGGGGTCGTCGACGCCCACCTCGGTCACCGCCGGGGCGATCTGGTCGACCAGGTGGGCCAGCGCGCCGCCCGGCGACCGCCCGCCGCGCAACGCGTCCACGGCGGAGGCCACCGCGCCGCACCGCTCGTGCCCGAGCACCATGACCAGCCGCACGCCCAGCTCACCGACCACGTACTCGATGGAGCCGAGCACCGCCCGGTCGAGCACGTGCCCGCCGGTGCGGATCACGCAGATCGAGCCGAAGGTCTGGTCGAAGATCGCCTCCAGCGGCACCCGCGAGTCGATGCAGCCGAGCAGCACCGCGTACGGCTGCTGGTCGCCCGAGGCCGCGGCCGCGGCGGCGGTGACGTCGTGGCCGTGGATCGGCTGGCCGCTGACGAAGCGGCGGTTGCCGGCGAGCAGCTCGGCCAGCGCGGCGCGGGGCGACCCCATGCCCCTCAGCTTGGCGGGCCCACCGGACGCCCGGAGCGGGTTGCGAATCTTCTCACCGACCCGGTTGCCGTGGTCTCATGACGGGTAGCCGGTGTTACCACCGGGTATTCCCGGTGTTGCGGTTCCGTGCGGCCTGGGAGGTGACGATGTCGGAGCACGTCGAGGTGAGTCTTCCCGACGACGTACGCCTGCACGTCGAGGCGACCGGACCGGCCGACGCCGAGGTCACCGTCGTGCTGCTGCACGGCTGGACGCTGGACGGGCGGGCCTGGCACCGGCAGCTCGCCGACCTGCGGGAACGGTTCGGCGACGCGGTGCGGGTGGTGACCTACGACGCCCGCGGGCACGGCCGGTCGAGCTGCATGGCGCTGCCCACCGCCACGGTGGCCCAGCTCGGCGACGACCTCGCCGCGGTGCTGGACCAGGTGGTCCCGGCCGGCCGCGTCGTGCTGGTCGGCCACTCGATGGGCGGCATGACGATCATGGAGTACGCGCACCGGCACCCCGGGCACTTCGCCGCCCGGACGGCCGGGCTGGTCTTCGTCTCCACCACCGCCGAGGGCCACACGCACACCGCGTACGGCCTCTCGCCCCGGATCGCCCGGTTGATCCGCCTCGCCGAGACCACCGGGGCCGGCGTGCTGGCGCGGTGCGGGTCCTGGCGACCGCCCCGGGCGCTGCTGCGCGCCCTGCGTCCCAGCATCCGCTGGATGCTCTTCGGCGACCGCTGCGACCCCCACGACATCCGGCTGGTCACCTCGGCGGTGGCCCGCGCCTCGCTGCGCTCGATCGGCGGGTTCCGCGCCTCCATCGGGACGCAGCACCGGCTGGACACCCTCACCGCGCTCGCGCACCTGCCGGCGGCGGCTCTGGTCGGCGACCGGGACCGGCTCACCCCGCCGCCCTGCGCCGAGTCGATCGCCGCCGCGCTGCCGGCGACCGAGCTGACCGTCTGCCCGGGTGCCGGGCACATGCTGATGATGGAACGCCCCGACGAGGTCAACACGGCGCTGGGCGGCGTGCTGCGGCGCGTGCTCGCCGCCCCCGCTGCCGACGCCACCGCCGCCGCCCGGGCGGACTGAGCCGGGCGTCCGGGAGCGCGCCGCGGCCCCCTGCGGGCGTGACGCGGGTTCCTTTCCCGCACCGGTCGCGCCGCTGGTTGCGCGCGGGCCGTACCCTCTTGCGGTTGGCCTGGCGCGGTTCGCACGGTTCGCGCCGCCCGCCGCCGACGTCAGGAGGAGCGAGCGGTGACCGACCAGACCACCCTGGAACAGGAGATCGCCGTCGAGCAGCGGCATCTCGACCGGGTGTACGCCCGACTGGCCGAGCTGCGCCGGTCGGCGGTCAGCGCCGAGAAGGAGGGCTACCGGCTCGCCCGGGTGGGCAACTTCGGGGCGCTGGTCGAACGGGACGCGATGGTGTTCCACGCCGCGCGGCGACGGCACATGCTGGACGCCGAGCACGAGGGCCTGGTCTTCGGCCGGCTGGACCTGCTCGACCGGCAGGTGCTGCACGTCGGGCGGCTCGGCATCCGGGACGACGACGCCTCCACCCTGGTGGTGGACTGGCGGGCCCCGGCCGCCGCCGCCTTCTACCAGGCCACCCCGGCGCAGCCGCTGGGCGTGGTGCGCCGGCGCACGATCCAGTCCTCCGCCGAGCGGGTCACCCGGATCGAGGACGACCTGCTCGATCCCGTCGCCGCGCCCGCCGACATGGCGGTGGTCGGCGACGGCGCGCTGCTGGCCACGCTGTCGAAGGCCACCGGCCGGGGCATGCGGGACATCGTCGCCACCATCCAGCGGGAGCAGGACGAGGCGATCCGCTCCCCCGGCTCGGGCGTGACGATCGTGTCCGGCGGTCCGGGCACCGGGAAGACGGCCGTCGCCCTGCACCGGGCCGCGTACCTGCTCTACTCCGACCGCAGCCGGTTCGCCGGCGGCGGCATCCTGGTGGTAGGCCCGTCCGCGGTCTTCGTCGAGTACATCGCCTCGGTGCTGCCCTCGCTCGGCGAGGACACCGCCACCCTGCACTCGCTGGGCACCCTCTTCGCGGGCATGACCGCCACCCGCACCGATCCGCCGGCCGTGGCGGCGGTCAAGGGCTCGCTGCGGATGCGGCGGGTGCTGGAGCGGGCGGCCCGGGACGCGGTGCCGGGCGGCCCGACCGAGCTGCGCCTGCTCTACCGGGGCGAGCTGCTCCGGCTGGAGCGCCGCGAGCTGGACGGCATCCGGGACCGGGCGATGCCCCGGGGCGCCCGGCGCAACGAGGTGCGCCGGGCCGGCTTCGACGGGATCTTCGCGGCGCTCTGGGCGCAGGCCCGCCGGTTGGGCATCGGCCGGTTGCCCGAGCAGCGCGCGTTCGAGGACGAGATCGCCGAGCGGCCGGAGTTCCGGGAGTTCCTCAAGGCTTGGTGGCCGCGGCTGCACCCCCGGCACGTGCTCAGCTGGCTGGCCCGCCCGGACCGGCTGCACCGCTACGCCGAGGGGATCCTCTCCCGCGCCGAGATCCGGCTGCTGACCGACGCGTACCGGAGCCTCGACACCGCCGGGCTGACGATCGCCGACATCGCGCTGCTCGACGAGTTGGACGCGTTGCTCGGCAAGCCGATGCGGCCGGCCCGGGCGAAGCGGGACCCGTTCCAGCTGGCCGGCGGGGTCCGCGAGCTGAGCACCTTCGCCGACCGGCAGCGCGCCGCCCGCGAGGCGGCCCGGGAGCGCCCGGAGGACTACCGCGAGTACGCGCACGTGGTGGTCGACGAGTCGCAGGACGTCTCGCCGATGCAGTGGCGGATGATCGGCCGGCGCGGCCGGCTGGCCTCGTGGACGGTGGTGGGCGACCCGGCCCAGACGGCGTGGACGGGGGACCCCGAGGAGCTGACCCGGGCCCGGGACCAGGCGTTGGGCCGGCGCAAGCGGCACCACTTCACCCTCACCACGAACTACCGCAACTCGGCGGAGATCTTCGCGGTGGCGGCGGCCGAGATCCGCCGGCTGCACCCGGACCTCCCGCTGCCCAGGGCGGTGCGCTCCACCGGCGTCGACCCGGTCGAGCTGGCGGTGCCCCCGGCGCAGTTGGAGAGCGCCGTCGTGGCGGCGGCCCGCGCGCTGCTCGCCGAGGTCGAGGGCACGGTCGGCGTGATCACGCCGGTGCCCCGCCGCGACGAGGTGGCCGGCTGGCTGGGCGGGCTGGACGCGCCGCGCCTGCAGGTGGTGACCAGCCTGGAGGCCAAGGGCATGGAGTACGACGGGGTCGTCCTCGTCGCCCCGAGCGAGATCCGGGCCGACCCGGGTTCGGGGGTGCGGACGCTCTACGTCGCGCTGTCCCGGGCCACCCAGCGCCTGACCACCGTCGACCCGACCGGCTGAGGCCGCGTTACTTGCACACATAGCGATGTGAGCATAGATTGGACGCGAATCCGGACGCCTGACGGAGGGTGGGCGCGTGGGCGCAGGTCATGACCACCATCACGGGTCGGTGGCGAATGCCGCACACCGCCACCGGGGCCGGCTCTGGGCGGCGTTCGGGCTGCTCGCCGGCCTGATGGCGGTGGAGGCGGTGGCCGCCTTCCGCACGGGCTCCCTGGCCCTGCTGAGCGACGCCGGGCACATGTTCACCGACGTGCTCGGCATCGGCATGGCGCTCGCGGCGATCGCCGCCACCCGGCGGGCGGGCGCCGACCCGCAGCGCACCTTCGGCCTCTACCGGCTGGAGGTGCTGGCCGCGCTGGCCAACGCCGTGCTGCTCTCCGGTGTCGCGGTCTACGTCGTGGTCGAGGCGGTGCGCCGCTTCGGCGACCCGCCCGAGGTGCTGGCGGGCCCGATGCTGGTGGTCGCCGTGTTCGGCCTGCTCGCCAACGTCGGCGCCTTCGCGCTGCTGCGCTCCGGCGCGAAGGAGAGCATCAACGTCCACGGCGCCTACCTGGAGGTGCTCGGCGACCTGCTGGGGTCACTCGGCGTGATCGGGGCGGCGCTGCTGATCGCCACCACCGGCTGGTGGTGGGCCGACCCAGTGGTGGCGGTCGCGATCGGGCTGTTCATCCTGCCCCGCACCTGGCGGCTCGGGCGGGCCGCGCTGCGCATCCTCGTACAGGCCGCGCCGGAGCACCTCCAGGTCACCGCGGTACACGACCGGCTGGCCGCCGTGCCGGGCGTCGCCGAGGTGCACGACCTGCACGTCTGGACGCTGACCTCCGGGATGGAGGTGGCCTCGGCGCACCTGACGATGGCGCCCGGCGCGGAGGTGGGCGCGGTGCTGGGCGCCGCCCGGGCCGCGCTGCACGACGACTTCCAGATCGAACACGCCACGTTGCAGATCGAGCCGGGAGCGTCGCCCGGGGCCTGTGGGGCGGTGGAGTGGTAATGAGGACAACCTTAAATCTGGGAGAGTATTGTGGGCTTATGCCGGATTTGACTGTTAGTGGACGCACACCGTCCGTCACCTGCGCTGCACCAGTCACACCGGCACCGGTAGGCTCGGCTTCGGCCTCCGCCAGGCGGCACCCACCGGTGCCGGCGGTGGCCGCCGCCTAATCGCCCGGCGGGGCGAACCGGGGAACCATGTTCGTGGGGTGCATCCGCGTCAGCGGTAGGGATCTTCCGTCCCGAACCCGTCAGCTAACCCGGTCGGCGGCTGACGGAAGGACACGTGTATGCCAGTGATGGCACCTGTACGACGACGTGCCGCCCGAACGGCGGCCCTGATCGCCACGATGCTCGCCCTCGGCGCCGCGGTGGCCCCGGTCACCGCCGCCCCGGCGGCGGCCACCACCCGCGCCGGCCTGCTCGCCGCGGCTCCCGGCCAGGACGAGGAGGGTGGCACCCCCGCCCTGCGGGACCAACTGGAAGCGGCCAGCAAGGGCTACCTCGACGCCAAGCGCGCCCTGGAGACGTCGACCAAGCGGCAGCAGCAACTCACCGCGCAGCTCAAGACCACCGAGGTCGAGCTGACCGCGCGCACCGCCAACGTCGGCGAGATCGCGGGGGCCGCCTACCGCACCGGCCGGCTCAGCGTGGCGTCCGCCCTGCTCAACAGCGGCTCGCCGGACGGCTTCATGGACCGCGCCGCCGCCCTCGACGCGGTCGCCGCCAAGGAGGACCGGGCCCTGCGCGAACTCCAGGAGACCCGGGACGAGGCCACCCGCACCAAGCTCGCCCTGGACGGCGAGATCCGAGAGCAGCGCAAGCAGGTCACCGTGATGGCCAAGCGCAAGGAGCAGGCCGAACGGGCGCTGACGGTCGCCAACCGGAAGCAGCAACAACAGCGGTCCGCGGGTGGGGGCGCCTCGCCGGGCGGCACCTCGACCAAGACGGCGAAGGCGGCGCCGCGCAACCCCGACGGCTCCTGGCCGCGTGAGTCGTGCAGCGTCAACGACCCGACCCCCGCCAACGGCTGCATCACCCCGCGCACCCTGCACGCGCTCAACCAGGCCAAGGCGGCGGGCTTCACCCGCTACGTCTCCTGCTACCGCCCCGGCGGCTCCGGCGAGCACCCGAAGGGCCGGGCCTGCGACTTCGCGGCCCAGAAGGGCGGCTTCGGCGGCGACGCCACCGGCGGCGACCGGACGTACGGCAACAACCTGGCGGCGTACTACGTGCGCAACGCCGACCGGCTCGCCGTGCTCTACGTGATCTGGTACAGGCAGATCTGGCTGCCGAGCAGCGGGTGGAAGTCGTACAGCGGGGCCAACGGCGACCCGTCCAGCGACCACACCAACCACGTGCACCTGTCGGTCTACTGACGCCCGCGCCCCGGTGTCCCGCCCGTCGGCGGGACACCGGGGGGCGTGGACGCCCGTCGCCTCCGGTCGCCCCGGCCGGCGGTCAGTCGGCCGGCAGCCCGGGCGGGCGCGTGTCGAGGGCCGCGGCGAGACGGGCGGCCAGCCCGAGATGGGCCGCCCGGGCCTGGCGGAACGCGTAGCCGAAGAGCGGCGCGGGCGCGGCGAGGGTGATCTCCACGTCGATGCGGACCACGTCGTCGGGCTCCACCCGCAGCCGGGTGTGGTTGCGCACCGTGGTGGCGGGCCACTGCCGCGCCACGGTGACGATCTCGTCGGGATCGTGGACGAGGACGTCGGCCCGGTAGGTGATCGGCAGGCGCACCGGCCCGGCGGCCAGGCGATCGGTGATGTCGTAGCTGGCGCGCGCGCCGGGGCGGGTCGGCACCCGACGGACCCGGACGATGAGCGGGTGCAGGTCCTCCTGCCGGCGGGGATCGGCGAGCAGCGCCGCAGCCTCCGCGAGGGAGCAGCGCGCCTGGACGGTGTAGCTGAAGGAATCCCGCCTGAGCACGCCGTCTCCCCGCCGTCGATGGTCGCCCGATCGTCGCGCATGCCGGGCACGCTGGCAACGCCGCGCCGATCCCGCCCGGAGTCCGGACGCCCGGGCGCCGGTCCCACTACGGTCAGCTGGTGGAGGGTCACGCCGCGTGTCGATCGGTGGAGGGTGGGCGCATGAACGGGTACGACGGATGAGCGGACACGTGATGGTCTTCGCGCCCACGCCCCGGCTGACGGTGACCGTCGACCAGCCCAGCGACGCGCCGGAGCTGCACCTGCACCCCGGCGGGCAGGGCGTCTGGCAGGCCCGGATGGTGATGTCGCTCGGGGTCGACGTGGTGCTCTGCACCGCCCTCGGCGGCGAGATCGGCCAGGTGCTGGAGCCGCTGCTGGTCAGCGAGGGGGTCAACCTGAAGGTGGTGCTCCGCGACTCCGGCAGCGGCGGGTACGTGCACGATCGGCGGGAGGGCTCCCGGGAGGAGATCGTCGACGTGCCCGGCCAGCCGCTCAGCCGGCACGAGCTGGACGAGCTCTACAACCTGGCGCTCGGCGAGGGGCTGCGCGCCACGGTCAGCGTGCTGAGCGGGCCGAACGAGCCGTCGCTGGTCCCGGCCGACCTCTACCGGCGGTTCGCCGCCGACCTCGGGGCCAACGGCAGCCGGGTGGTGGTCGACCTCTGCGGCGAGCACCTCGACGCCGTGCTCCAGAGCGGCGTCTTCTTCCTCAAGGTCAGCCACGAGGAGCTGATCGCCGACGGCCGCGCCGACGGCGAGGACGAGGAGCAGCTCACCCGGGCCCTGTACGACCTGCACGCCGGCGGCGCCGAGAACGTGGTGGTGAGCCGGGCCGACAAGCCGGCCCTCGCCCTGGTCGACGGCGAGGTCTTCGAGGTGGAGATGCCCCGGCTGGAGGCGGCCGACCCGCGCGGCGCGGGCGACTCGATGACGGCCGGGGTGGCGGCCGTGGTGGCGCGCGGCGGTGACGTGCGCACCGCGATCCGTACCGGCGCGGCGGCCGGCGCGCTGAACGTGACCCGGCACGGCCTGGGCACCGGCCGGCTCGACTCGATCACCGGGCTGGTCGACCGGGTGCGCCTCGTACCGGCCGGCAGCCGGCCACAGGAGCGGACCAGCCCCGACGAGCTGGCCGACCGGGCGGCCGAGCGATGACGCTGCGGGTGCTGGTCACCAACGACGACGGGATCGCCGCGCCCGGCATCCAGGCGCTGGCGCGGGCGGCGGCGGACCGGGGCCTGGACGTGGTGGTCGCCGCGCCGCTGGAGGAGGCGAGCGGCACCAGCGCCGCGATGACCGCCGTGGAACGCGACGGCCACGTGGTGGTCCACGAGCACCCGCTGGCGGAGCTGCCGGGGGTGCCGGCGTTCGCGGTCGGCGGCTCCCCCGGCTTCATCGCGCTGATCGCGGTGCACGGCGCCTTCGGGCCCCCGCCGACGGTGGTGCTCTCCGGCATCAACCGGGGCGCGAACGCGGGACGCGCGGTGCTGCACTCGGGGACGGTGGGCGCCGCGTTCACCGCCGCCGCGAACGGCTGCCGGGCGATGGCCGTCTCGCTCGACGTGCTCTCGGCCGGGGAGGCCACGGCCGCCAGCGGAGGCGCCGCGGTGGCCGCCGCCGCCCGGGTACGCGACGCCGAGCGGCACTGGTCGACGGCCGCCCGGGTCGCCCTGGACCTGCTGCCCCGGCTCACCGCCGGGCCGGTGGAGAGCGTGCTCAACGTCAACGCGCCGGACCTGCCGCACAACCGGCTGCGCGGGGTGCGCCGGGGCACGCTGGCCAGCTTCGGCCAGGTGCAGATGACGGTGGCGGAGGCCGGGCACGGCTTCGTCCGCACGTCGCTGGAGGAGCCGGGGCAGGCCGTGCAGCCCGGCACCGACCTGGCCCTGCTCGCCGACGGGTACGCCTCGGTGACGGCGATCCGCGCGGTCACCGAGGTGGCGGACGTCGACCTGTCGGGCCTCGGCGACGACTGAGGGACCCACCCTCCCGCGTCGCGGCGGGTCGGTGGGGTGCCGTCGGCGGGTCAGGCGCCGGGGAGGACCTCGGGCGTGGGCGCGCCGGCGTAGTAGGGCTCGGGGGCGCCGAAGAGGCCGAGCAGGCCGGTCACCCAGAGCTGCCGGTGCACGAACCGGCTCGGCTCGGTGACGACGAGCTTGACGCCGCTCACCTCGGCGGTCTGGAAGCCGGCGACCATCGCGCTGATGCCGACCGAATCGATGAAGGTGACGAGCCGCATGTTCAGCTCGATCCGGCCGGGGCGCCCCTTGGTCAGGACCTCGGCGATCGCCTCGCGCACCTCGTATGCGGTGTCGACGTCGATCTCACCCCGCGGGGCGATCTCGATGACACCACCGGGCAGGACCGACTTCACGATCGACAGGCTCACGCGAGCACCTCCACTCGCCCGTCCGACGGGCGCCTCATCAGTACGCGGGCCGCGACCGAGAGTATTCCTCCGACGGCCTCGGTCGCCACCCCTCGGGATGAGCAATTCGCGGACGAGGGCACGGCAAGTCGCCCTTATCCGAACTATTGACGTTTTGTCCGACCAACGATCAGCTGTCGCTGACGCGTCGCGCCCCAGGGTAGCCGGCCGCTGCCGGCACCGCCCAGCAGCGGACCCCCCGGGCGTGGCCTGTCCCGCTTCGGCCCCCGGCCTTGCCCGTACTGCCTAGCATCGGCTCGGAGACACGACTGCGACCGGGAGGACGATCAATGCTCAGGAGACTTGCCGCGCTGGCCGGCGTCAGCGCGCTGTTGGCCCTCGTACTGGCCTGCGGGTTCGGCGGCGGCGGGGGCGATGACGACGACGATGACGACGACTTCGCGCGGGGCGTGAGCGCGACGGTCGCCGTCCGCTGACGCCCCCGCACCGCCCGCCGACGTCACCCCGGTCGCGGCACCCGCCGCCGCACCGGGTTTGCGGAACCGCCCCACGGGGCACAGGCGGAAACGAGCGAACCGTCACACGCCGGTGCGACGCCGAAGTCCGAAGTGGCCGCCGGCTTCGGCACCCGAGGAGGTAACCCACCATGTTCGCAAGCAACCTGCTGGACCGCCGCAGCAAGCCCGAGCGCGTCACGGACCAGGCGTGGCAGCACCTGGTCTCGGCGGTCAGCTCCGCCGGTGACAGCGTCCGGGACACCGCCCGTTCGGCCCGCCGAGGCGGTTCCGGTCTCGCCGACGAGGCCGGCGACCTGGTGGGCTCCGCGGCGGACGAGGCCCGCCGCCGCGCCACCCTCGCCTTCGACGCGCTGGCCGGCCGCCGGCCCGCGCTGCCCTGGACGCTGCTGATCGGCGCCGCGCTGGTCGGCGCGGCGATCGGCTGGGCCGCCGGCACCCCCGCGCGGGCCGCCGGCAGCCGGTGAGCACCAGCACGAGGTCCCGCAGCTCGGCGGCGACCACCACCAGCCCGCCGTAGACCGGGCGGCCCTTCTCCCCGCCG
>NZ_JBFABA010000042.1:0-43100 GCF_040640115.1 Micromonospora sp. NPDC023644
TGGGGGGGTGTCCGTTCTCCCCGTACTCGCATACCCCGATGTCTTCCCGCTGTTGGGTGTTCCTGTTTTTGTTGTGTGTGCGGGGGTGCGGCCGGGAGCTCGCTCCCGGCCGCACCCCATTTTTCTCTCCAGACCCTGATGGAGTGTCCCTTCATTGAACTTCGACGACCTGTTCTCCAACTTCGGGACATACACGACGACCGGCCTGACGCAGGGCGCGATCTACGCCCTGGTCGCGCTCGGCTACACGCTGGTCTACGGCGTGCTGAGACTCATCAACTTCGCCCACTCCGAGGTCTTCATCGCCGGCGCGTTCGCGGCGATCTGGACCTGGAACGGCTTCGGGCTCGACCAGAACTCGCAGGTCAGCGGGATCGGCTCGATCCTGTTCTACCTGCTGGTGGCCATGATCGTCGCGGCGATCGCCTCGGCGGGCACCGCGACGGTGATCGAGCGGGTGGCGTACCGGCCGCTGCGTAAGCGCAACGCGCCGCCGCTGGCCTTCCTGATCACGGCGATCGGCGCGTCCATCGCCATCTCGGAGGCGTTCGGCATCTGGACCCGGCGCCGCCCGGAGGGCGCCCCCATCCTGGTCAGCCAGGACCCGCTGTTCCACGTCTTCGGCGTGCCGATCGACGCGGTGCAGCTGCTCACCCTCGGCGCCGCGTTGGCGATGATGATCGCGCTGGACCTGTTCATCAACCGCAGCCGGGTCGGTCGCGGCATCCGGGCGGTGGCCCAGGACGCCAACACCGCCGCGCTGATGGGCGTGAACAAGGACCGGATCATCCTGATGGTCTTCATCGCCGGTGGCGCGATGGCCGGCGTCGCCGGCCTGCTCTACGACGTACGGATCCAGACCCTCACCTACAGCGTCGGCTTCCTGCTCGGCCTCAAGGCGTTCACCGCCGCGGTGCTCGGCGGCATCGGCAACCTGCGCGGCGCGCTGCTCGGCGGCCTGCTGCTGGGCGTGGTGGAGAACTACGCCTCCGGCCTCTTCGGCAGCGAGTGGAAGGACTTCGCCGCGTTCGCGCTGCTGGTGGTGCTGCTGATGTTCCGGCCGACCGGTCTGCTGGGTGAGTCGCTGGGGAGGGCGCGGGCATGACGACCGTCTTGGAAAAGGTGCGCACCGGCCGCGAGGCGGCCGGCGAACGGTGGCGCGGCGCGCCGCGCTGGGTGCGCTGGGCGCTGCTGGTCGCGGTGATCGCGTTCTTCTACGCGCTGCCGAACAAGGAGTTCTACCAGTACCTCGGGCCGATCCCGACCCCCGGTGCGAACTTCACCCAGGTGATGTTCACCGTCTCGATCTACGTGCTGCTGGCCGTCGGTCTGAACATCGTGGTCGGCTTCGCCGGCCTGCTCGACCTCGGCTACTTCGGCTTCTTCGCCGTCGGCGCGTACACCGTGGCGGTGCTGACCTCGCCGAGCAGCGACATCAAGACGCTGTGGCCGTGGCTGCTGGCGGTGCCGGTGGCGATCGCCCTGACGATGCTCTCCGGCGTGATGCTCGGTACGCCGACCCTGCGGCTGCGGGGCGACTACCTGGCGCTGGTGACGCTCGGCTTCGCCGAGATGATCCGCATCGGCGCGGTCAGCTCGGAGTTCCTCAAGGGCCAGCGGGGCTTCAACCAGATCCCGCACCCCCCGGGCCAGTACGCCGACGGCAAGCCGGTCTTCGGCGTGCTCGACGCCCGGCCGTACTACTGGCTGGTGCTCACGGTGATCATCCTGGTGGTGATCGGCGTGCGGAACCTGACCCACAGCCGGGTCGGGCGGGCCTGGATCTCCATCCGCGAGGACGAGGACGCCGCGCAGCTCATGGGCGTGCCGACGTTCAAGTTCAAGCTCTGGGCGTTCGCCGCGGGCGCCGCGATCGCCGGCCTGGCCGGCGCGTTGTTCGCGGGCAAGCAGAACTTCGTCAACTCGCAGAACTTCGAGCTGCTGAACTCGATCATCATCCTGGCCGCGGTCATCTTCGGTGGCTCCGGCAACATCGTCGGCGCGATCGTCGGCGGTGGCCTGGTGGCGTACATGATCGAGCGGTTCCGCGGCATCGAGCTGTTCGGCGTCGAGCTGTACGAGTACCGGTTCCTGTTCTTCGGCCTGGTGCTGGTGGTCATGATGATCTTCCGGCCGGAGGGTCTGATCCCCAACCGACGACGTGCGGCGGAGTTCAAGGATCGCCGCAAGGAGGTGACCGTCGGTGAGTGACACCGAGCAGACGCCGGTGGTCCCGGCGCAGGCCGGCGCGCCGGCCGTGGAGGCGGTTTCCACCCGGGAGCCGCTGCTGGAGGTCGACAAGGTCACGCTGCGCTTCGGCGGCGTGGTCGCGTTGAACGAGGTGGACTTCACCCTCTACAAGGGCGAGATCCTCGGTCTGATCGGCCCGAACGGCGCCGGCAAGACCACCTGCTTCAACGCCATGACCGGTATCTACCAGCCCACCGAGGGGCAGATCCGGTTCCGCGGCCAGCGGATCAGCGGCAAGAAGCGGCACCAGATCACCAAGATGGGCATGGCGCGGACGTTCCAGAACATCCGCCTCTTCCCGGAGATGACGGCGCTGGAGAACGTCCTGGTGGGCGCGGACGCGCACAACAAGACGAGCGTCATCTCCGCGCTGTTCCGCCTGCCGCGGTACTGGAAGGAGGAGCGCGCGAGCCGGGAGAAGGCCGAGCGCCTGCTGGAGTTCGTCGGCATCCGCAAGCGGATGCACGAGTTCGCCCGCAACCTCTCCTACGGCGAGCAGCGGCGGCTGGAGATCGCCCGCGCGCTGGCCACCGACCCGGTGCTGCTCTGCCTGGACGAGCCGGCTGCCGGCTTCAACCCGGCGGAGAAGGAGGAACTGCTCCAGCTCATCCGGCAGATCCGGGACACCGGCGTGACCGTGCTGCTCATCGAGCACGACATGCGCCTGGTCATGGGGGTCACCGACCGGATCGTGGTGCTGGAGTTCGGAAAGAAGATCGCCGAGGGGCTGCCCGCCGAGGTGCGGGAGAACCCGAAGGTGATCGCGGCGTACCTGGGGGTGCCGGACGATGCTGCTTGAGATCGACGATGTGAGCCTGCTCTACGGGCGGATCCAGGCGCTGCACGGCATCAGCCTGACGGTGGACGAGGGCGAGATCGTCGCCCTGATCGGCGCCAACGGCGCCGGCAAGTCGACCACGATGCGGGCGATCTCCGGAATCCGGCCGGTCGCCAGCGGCAGCATCCGGTTCGACGGTGAGGACATCACCAAGCTCCGGGCGGACCTGCGGGTCCGGCGGGGGCTGTGCCAGGCCCCCGAGGGCCGCGGAATCTTCCCCGGCATGACGGTGCTGGAGAACCTGGACATGGGCGCGTACACCCGGCGCGACCGGGCCGGCATCGCCCAGGACCTCGACCGGGTGCTGGGGCTCTTCCCGCGCCTGGCCGAGCGGCGCAAGCAGCACGGCGGCACCCTCTCCGGCGGCGAGCAGCAGATGCTGGCCGTCGGGCGGGCGCTGATGAGCCGGCCGAAGCTGCTGCTGCTCGACGAGCCCTCGATGGGTCTGGCGCCGATGCTGATCCAGCAGATCTTCGACATCATCGTCGAGATCAACCAACAGGGCACCACCGTCCTGCTCGTCGAGCAGAACGCCCAGCAGGCGCTGGCCCGCGCCCACCGGGCGTACGTGCTGGAGACCGGCCGGATCGTCAAGAGCGGCACCGGCGCCGAGCTGCTGCACGACCCGGCGGTCAAAGAGGCCTACCTCGGCGTGGCCTGACCGGCCGTCACCCCTCATCGCAAGGAGTACCCCATGTTCCTCATCAGTGGCGGCCGCCGGGCCGTTCTCGGCGTCACCGGCGCCGCGCTGCTGGCCATCTCGCTGGCCGGCTGCGGCGAGAAGGAGAGCGGCACCGAGCAGCCCGGCGCCGGCCCCACCGTCACCGCCGCCGCCGACTCGGCGCTGGCCGCGAAGGTGCCCGACGCCGTCAAGGCCGACGGCGTGCTCAAGGTCGGCACCGACTCGACGTACGCCCCGGCGGAGTTCCTCGACGCCGACGGCAAGACGGTCGTCGGCTTCGACATCGAGCTGTTCAACGCCGTCGCGCAGAAGCTCGGCCTCAAGGCCGAGTACGAGTCGGCCCCGTTCGACTCGATCCTGCCCGGCGTGGACTCGGGCAAGTACGAGGTCGGCGTCTCCTCGTTCACCATCAACGCCGAGCGGATGAAGACCGTCAACATGGTCAGCTACTTCTCCGCCGGCACCCAGTGGGCGACCAAGGCCGGCAACCCGGCCAAGGTCGACAGCGAGAACGCCTGCGGCAAGAAGATCGCCGTGCAGGTCGGCACCGTGCAGCTCGACGACATCACCGCCCGGTCGAAGAAGTGCACCGACGCCGGCAAGCCGGCGATCACGATCGACCAGTACCAGGCGCAGAGCGACGCCACCGCCGCGGTGGTCAGCGGCAAGGACGACGCCATGCTGGCGGACTCCCCGGTCGGCGCGTACGCGGTGAAGCAGAGCAGCGGCCAGCTGGAGCTGCTCGGCGACATCTACGAGTCCGCCCCGTACGGCTACGCGGTGAAGAAGGACCAGGCCGCGTTCGCCGAGGTGCTGAAGGAGGCCGTCGCGGCGGTCATCGCCGACGGCACGTACCAGACCGCGCTGAAGAAGTGGGGCGTCGAGGGCGGCGCCATCACGACCCCGGCGCTGAACCCGACCAGCTGACCATGCCGGTCGAGACTGACACACCCGAACGGGCACGGCCGGAACCCATCCAGGCCGTGCCCGTGCGGCATCCCGGGCGGTGGGTCGCCGTCGCCGTGATCGGGGTGCTGGTGGCCATGTTCGTCCACCTGCTGGTGACGAACAAGGCGTTCAACTGGTCGTTCATGGTCGACGAGATGTTCCGGCCGCCGATCATCGAGGGGGTGCGCGGAAGCATCGCGCTGCTCCTGACCTCCATGCTGATCGGCATCGGGCTGGGCGTCGTCCTCGCCATCATGCGGCTGTCGGAGAACCCGATCCTGCGCGGCGTCGCCTGGGCGTACACCTGGTTCTTCCGGGCGGTGCCCCGACTGGTGCTGGCGATCCTCTTCGGCAACCTCGGCATCCTGTGGGCGCGGATCGAGTTCGGGCTGCCGTTCGACCGGCAGATCGGCGCCCTGTTCGGGGTCGACGACTTCGAGGCGCGGCTGTTCGGCTTCTCCGCCGTGGAGATCCTGACCGGCTTCGTCGCCGGCATGCTGGCGCTGGGCCTGTCCGAGGCCGCCTACATGGCGGAGATCGTCCGGGCCGGCATCCAGTCGGTGGACGAGGGGCAGACCGAGGCCGCCCAGGCGCTGGGCATGCGGCGCGGGCAGATCCTGCGCCGCATCGTGCTGCCGCAGGCCATGCGGGTGATCGTCCCGCCGACCGGCAACGAGACCATCGCGATGCTCAAGGACACCTCGCTGGTGGCCTTCGTGCCGGTCTCCACCGAGCTGTTCTTCCAGCTCAGGGCCGTCGGTAGCCGGACCTTCCAGGTCTTCCCGATGCTGGTCGCGGCGACCATCTGGTACCTGCTGCTGACCAGCGTGCTGCTGGTCGGGCAGTACTACCTGGAGCGGCACTTCTCCAAGGGCGTCGGGCGCACCGGGCGGGCGAAGACCAAGCTGCGGGGCCTCGCGGCGGAGAGCGGCGGCACGACGGGGAAGGTGGACGGCGCATGACCGGGCTGACGGTGCCGGCGCAGGCCGGCGGGCCGGCGGTGGACTCCGGGCCGATGGTCCGGGCCGAGCAGGTGCACAAGTCGTTCGGGGCGATCGAGGTGCTCAAGGGCATCGACCTGGAGGTCCGCAGCGGCGAGGTGTGCTGCCTGCTGGGTCCCTCCGGCTCCGGCAAGTCGACGTTCCTGCGCTGCATCAACCACCTGGAGAAGATCAACGCCGGTCGGATCTGGGTGGACGGCGACCTGATCGGCTACCGCGAGCGCGGCGGCAAGCTGCACGAGATGCGGGAAAAGGACGTCGCCGCGCAGCGCCGGGCGATCGGCATGGTGTTCCAGCGGTTCAACCTCTTCCCGCACATGACCGCCCTGCAGAACGTCGCCGAGGCGCCGGTGCTGCTGGGCCGCGAGAAGAAGGCCGCCGCCCGGGACCGGGCCGCCGCCCTGCTGGAGCGGGTGGGGCTGGGCGACAAGCTCGGCAACTACCCGGGCCAGCTCTCCGGCGGCCAGCAGCAGCGGGTGGCGATCGCCCGGGCGCTGGCGATGCAGCCGAAGCTGATGCTCTTCGACGAGCCCACCAGCGCGCTCGACCCAGAGCTGGTCGGCGAGGTCCTCGACGTGATGAAGGACCTGGCGCGCGAGGGCATGACGATGATCGTGGTCACCCACGAGATCGGCTTCGCCCGGGAGGTCGGCGACTCGCTGGTCTTCATGGACGGCGGCGTCGTGGTCGAGTCCGGCGTGCCCCGCGAGGTGATCGCGAACCCCCGGCACGACCGGACGAAGGCGTTCCTGGCCAAGGTGCTCTGAGCGGCACGCCGGCGCGGCCCACCCGGGCCGCGCCGGCGCCCGTGCCGGTGTCCCGGAGTGTCGGAGCGGGCGGCTAGAGTCGCTGCCGTGACAGCTACGACGCCGCGCCTGCTTCTCGTCGACGGACATTCCATGGCATACCGGGCGTTCTTCGCCCTGCCGGTGGAGAACTTCTCCACCACGACGGGGCAGCCGACCAACGCGGTCTACGGCTTCACGTCCATGCTGATCAACGTGCTGCGCGACGAGCAGCCGACGCACATCGTGGTCGCCTTCGACGTCTCCCGCCGCTCCTTCCGCACGGAGAAGTACGCGGAGTACAAGGCCGGCCGCAGCGAGACCCCGACCGACTTCAAGGGCCAGGTGAGCCTGGTCAAGGAGGTCCTCGCGGCGCTGCGCATCCCGGTCGTGGAGAAGGAGGGCTTCGAGGCCGACGACATCATCGCCACCCTCGCCTGCCAGGCCCGCGACCAGGGCATGTCGGTGCTGATCAGCAGCGGCGACCGGGACGCGTTCCAGCTCGTCGGCGACCGGATCACGGTGCTCTACCCGCGCAAGGGCGTCTCCGACCTGGCCCGGATGGACCCGGCGGCGATCGAGGCGAAGTACGGCGTCCCCCCGGAGCGCTACCGCGACCTGGCCGCCCTGGTGGGCGAGACCAGCGACAACCTGCCCGGCGTGCCCGGCGTCGGCCCGAAGACCGCCGCGAAGTGGATCACCACCTACGGCGGGGTCGACGGGGTCGTCGCGCGGGCCGACGAGATCAAGGGCAAGGCCGGCGACAGCCTGCGCGAGCGGCTCGCCGACGTGATCCGCAACTACGAGATCAACTGTCTCGTCTCCGACCTGGAACTGCCGCTGCGTCCCGAGGACGCGCGCTGGGAGGGGTGGGACCGCGAGGCCGTCCACCAGGTCTTCGACACCCTCGAGTTCCGCATCCTGCGCGACCGGCTCTACCAGTACCTGGAGGCGGTGGAGCCGGAGGCCGAGTCCGGCTTCGACCTGACCGGCGAGGTGCTCACCGCGCCCGGGTCGCTCGCCGGGTGGCTGGAGACGCACGCGCCGGCCGGCACCCCGGTGGGCGTGGCGGCGAAGCTCGACACCGGGCCCAACCGCCGGCACACCGCCTCCGTGACCGGGATGGCGCTGGCCACCGCCGGCGGCGCGGCGGCCTGGTTCGACCCCGCCACGCTGGAGGCGACCGACGAGGCGGCCCTGGCGGCCTGGCTGGCCGACGCCGGGCGGCCCAAGGTGCTGCACGACAGCAAGCCGGCGGTGCTGGCGTTCGCCGCGCACGGCTGGGGCCTGGAGGGCATCCTCCGCGACACCCAGATCGCCGCCTACCTGGCCCGCCCCGACCAGCGCTCCTACGACCTGACCGACCTGGCCCTGCGCTACCTGCACCGCGAGCTGCGGGTCGACGCCCCGGAGACCGGCCAGCTCACCCTGGAGGGGCTCGGCAACGACGGCGAGGCGGAGCAGAACCTCATGCTCCAGGCCCGCGCCACCCTCGACCTGGCCGACGCGATCGACGCCGAGCTGTCCCGCGACGGCGAGCAGTCGGCGCGGCTGATGGCCGGGGTGGAGCTGCCGCTGATGCGGGTGCTCGCCGCCATGGAACGCACCGGCATCGCCGCCGACACGCACTACCTCTCCGAGCTGGAGGCGCACTTCGCCGCCGAGGTGAAGGCCGCCGCCCAGGGGGCGTACGAGGCGGTCGGCCGGGAGTTCAACCTCGGCTCGCCGAAGCAGTTGCAGGAGATCCTCTTCGGCGAGCTGGGCCTGCCCAAGACCAAGAAGATCAAGACCGGCTACACCACCGACGCCGACGCCCTCCAGTGGCTCCACGCGCAGAACCCGCACCCGGTGCTGGCCCACCTGCTGCGCCACCGGGACGTGGCGAAGCTCAAGACGACCGTCGACGGGCTGCTCAAGTCGGTCTCCGACGACGGCCGCATCCACACCACCTTCAACCAGACGGTGGCCGCCACCGGCCGGCTCTCCTCGACCGAGCCCAACCTGCAGAACATCCCGATCCGCACCGAGGAGGGGCGCCGGATCCGCCGCGCCTTTGTGGTGGGGGAGGGCTACGAGTGCCTGCTCACCGCCGACTACAGCCAGATCGAGATGCGGATCATGGCGCACCTGTCGTCGGACGACGCGCTCATCGAGGCGTTCAACTCCGGCGCCGACTTCCACGCCGCCACCGCCTCGTCGGTCTTCGGGGTGCCGGTCGACGAGGTCACCGCCGACCAGCGGCGCAAGATCAAGGCGATGAACTACGGCCTGGCGTACGGGCTGAGCGCGTTCGGCCTCTCCCAGCAGCTCGGGATCACCGCCGAGGAGGCGCGCGGGCTGATGGAGAACTACTTCGCCGGGTTCGGCGGGGTGCGCGACTACCTCCAGGAGGTCGTCGCCCGCGCCCGGCACGACGGCTACACCTCCACCATCCTGGGCCGCCGCCGCTACCTGCCCGACCTGGTCAGCGACAACCGGCAGCGCCGGGAGATGGCCGAGCGGATGGCGCTCAACGCCCCCATCCAGGGCTCGGCGGCCGACATCATCAAGGTCGCCATGCTGCACGTCGACACCGCGCTGCGCGAGGCGGGTCTGCGCTCCCGGATGCTGCTCCAGGTGCACGACGAGCTGGTCTTCGAGGTCGCCCCGGGCGAGCGGGAGACCCTGGAGGCGCTGGTGCGGCGGGAGATGGGCGGGGCACACCCGCTCTCGGTGCCGCTGGAGGTCTCGGTGGGCGAGGGCCGCGACTGGAACAGCGCCGACCACTGACGGGCACCGTCCCGCGCGCGTCGGCACCGGCCCTGCCCGTGGAGGGCGGCAGGGCCGCGTCGCCGTCGAACTGAGCGGGACGGACGTGGTCGGGGTAGGGCGGCAGGGCCCGCGTCGCGGTCGAACCGTGCGGGACGGACGTGGTCGGGGTAGGGCGGCAGGGCCCGCGTCGCGGTCGAACCGTGCGGGACGGACGTGGTCGGGGGCAGGCGGCGGGTCCGCGTCGCCGTCAGACGTGCGGGACGGCCGTGCCCGCCGCGCGCAGGGCCGCCGCCAGCCGGTCGCGTACCGCCGTCTGCGCCGCGATGCGGGCGTCGAGTACCGCGAGCCGGTCCAGGGCGACCCGGACACCGGCGGGCGCGGGCGCGGCGGCGGCCACGTCCCCGTCCAGGCAGGGCAGGAACGTCCGCACGTCGTCCAGCGTCAGGCCGGCGGCCAACAGGTGACGGATGTTGCGCACCCGGCCGACCGATCGCTCGTCGTAGACCCGGTAGCCGTTGTGGGCCCGCCGGGAATCGAGCAGTCCGTGCCGCTCGTAGTGCCGCAGGGCGCGTGGGGTGGTGCCGGTGGCCTCCGCCAGCTCGCCGATCAGCATGGGTCCGCACCTCCGGGCACCGTTTCTACCAGGCCGGCAGCCGGCGCCGTCACGCGATCACGGCGCCACCGTCCACCGGCAGCACGACGCCGGTGACGAAGCCGGCCGCCGGGTCGGCGAGGCGCAGGATCGCCCAGGCCACCTCCTCGGGGCGGCCGACGCGTCCCAGCGGCGTCCGCTCCACCTGCCACCGGCGGACGTCGGCCTGCTGCTGCGGCGTCAGCCCCTGGTGCGCGCCGATCGGGGTGTCGACGGCGCCGGGCGCGACCGCCACCACCCGGATCCCGTGCGGCGCGAGTTCCACCGCCCAGCTGCGGGTCAGCGAGTCCAGGGCGGACTTGCCCGCCGCGTACAGCGAACTGCCCGGCCAGGCGCGTGACCCGACCGACGTGGTGACGTTGACGATTACGCCTCTGCTGTCGGTCAGCGCCGGCACCGCCGCCTGGGCGAGCAGGAGCGGCGCGACCAGGTTCGTCGCCAGGTGGCGCTCGACCGTCTCGGGGGCGAGGGAGCCGAGCGGGCCACCGCCGGCGACGCCCGCGTTGTTGACCAGGACGTCGAGGCGGCCGTGCCGCTCGGTGGCAGCGCCGACGATCAGCTCCGCGGCGCCGGGGGCGGTGACGTCGGCGACCAGCGGCTCGATGCCGGGGTGACCGGCGGCGGTCTCCGCCAGGGGCGCGGCCCGTCGTCCCACCGCGACGACGTGCGCCCCCTGGGCGCTGAACTCACGGGCGGTGGCCCGCCCGATTCCGGTACCCGCACCGGTGACGACGACGATCCTGCGTTGCGCTCGACTCATGGCGCGGATCGTCGGACCCTGCCGCCAGTGGCAGGGTCAAGCGGGCGAGCTCAGCGCTTCAGGGGGTCGTGGCCCCAGTTCATCAGCGACCAGCGCCACTTCGTGTCGCGGACGTCGCCGGAGGGGCGCTGCGCCATGTGCCGGCGGACGTAGCCGACGACCTTGCGCATGTGCCGGTAGTCGCCCTCGGAGAGCTCGGCACGCTTGCGCCGCAGCAGGTTGATGATCTTCCGGCCGGATTCGTGCCCGACCGACTCGCCGCCGCCGGAGCGCCCACCCTTGTGCCAGCCGACCTGCTTCGACTCGTCGGTCTCCAGCCACTTCGACAGCTCGGCCGGCTTCATGTTCACCGCCTCGGTGAACTCCCGGTAGGTGTCGCGGCCCTCGTCACCCCTGCTCATGGCGCAGCACCTCCGGTCGGTGTGCGACGTCCCGCCCCGAGTCGTCGTTGCGGATCCGGTACTGCGGGTCGTCCGGGGACGCGTTGACGGCGTGCCCGCGTACGTGCGTGCGTTCGGTGATCTTCTCCTTGACCACGCCGTACGCCCGGCCGCTGTGGCTGGCCCAGGAGACGTGGTCGCCCCTGCGGAACTCGCTCTGCTCGGCCATGCCGCGCGGGTACCCGGCGTCGACGGGCCGAAACGACGACCGCGGGCTACGGCGTGACGTCGGCGATCGGCAGCTTGATCTCGAATGGTTCGACCAGCTCGATCAGCTCCGCGCTGTCGGCGATCAGTTCGTACTGTCGCTCACCGCCCGGCCCGAGCCGATCGCCCCGCCGGTAGGCGTAGAGGTGGATGGGGTCCTGTTCGATCCGCCAGTAGAAGGGGATGCCTGCGGCGGCGTACTCGCCGGGCTTGGCGAACCGGTCGGTGCGGCGGGTGCAGGGCGACACCACCTCGACCGCGAGGACGACGTCGTCCGGCATGAGCAGCGACCGGTCGGCGGTCACCTCCGTCCGGCACAGCAGCACGTCCGGCTGCCGGCTGGTGTTCGCATTGAGGGCCACGCCGACGGCCTGTGTGGCACGCAGGTGTGCGGGGCAGTGGGTTCGCAGCCACAGCCAGAGCAGGCTGGAAATGTCCTGGTGGCCCAGGGTGGGGGAGGGTGTCACCTGGACGACTCCGTCGACGAGTTCGACGCGGGGGGCGTCGTCCGGCAGGTTGAGCAGGTCCTCCAGCGTGTAGTCGGCACGCTGCTGCCGGATCGGGTCCGGACACCATGGGCCAGGTGGTGTCGCGATCGGCTCGGCGCTCACCGGCTCAGCGTAACCCCGCGGCCCGCCTCGGACGTCGCACTGACTGTCCGGCTCGCGCGGGCGGGCTTCTCGGTGACGAAGATGGCGGTGCCGGGGAAGAGGCGGCCGCGCAGCGGGCTCCACTGCCCCCAGACGCCCTCGTGTCCCTCGGGCCACTCGGGCTCCACCAGGTCGACCAGGCGGAACCCGGCACCCACGATCTCGCGGACCCGGTCGCCGAGCGTGCGGTGCTGCTCGACGTAGGTGGCGTCGCCGGCCTCGTCCTGCTCCACGTAGGGGGAGCGGTCGAAGTACGAGTGCACGGCCGTCAGCCCGCCCTCGCCGGGGTCGTCGAGGAAGATCCACCGCATCGGGTGGGTCACCGAGAACACCCACCGGCCGCCGGGACGCAGCACCCGGAACACCTCGCGCATGACCGCCGCCGAGTCGGCCACGAACGGGACCGCCCCGAAGGCCGTGCAGGCCGTGTCGAACGCGGCGTCGGCGAAGGGCAGCGCCAGGGCGTCGGCCTGCACCAGCGGCACGCGTACGCCGGTGCGCGCGGCCGCCAGCGCGGCGTGCCGCAGCATGCCGGCGGACAGGTCCAGGGCGACCGGCCGGGCGCCCCGGGTGGCGAGCCACCGCGCGGCGGCGGCGGCCCCGCAGCCGAGCTCCAGCACCCGCCGTCCGGCCAGCTCACCCAGCAGCCGTACGTCGGCCTCGCGCACGCCCTCGGGACACCAGACGAAGTCCAGGTCGCCGAGGAAGCGGCCGTGCTCGGCCTGGTAGTCGTCGGCGTCGGCGTCCCACCAGCGGCGGTTCGCCCGGCGGGCCTCGGCGTCGCCGACCCGGCGCCGGGTCACCCGGCTGTCGTCATCCACCCGCTCACGCTAGTCCCGGCGGCGCCGATGGCCGGCCGACCCCCGCAGCGCGTGGCGTGGCGCCCGGCGCTACCGTTCACGGGTGATGCCCCTGTGACGGACGCGACACCTGCGACGCCTTCCTCCCGATATCTCCGCTTTCGCAGCTGACGAGGCGGCGAGAGGACGGGAGGCCTTGCACGCTGTGGTAATGCAGCGGGTAGGCTAGACGATGCGCTCGCGGATCGTGTGCCTCGGCAGGGAGCAGGTGCGCGGTCTCCGGGACCACTGGCGGAGCCACATCCATGATCTCACGCGATGATCTTTCGGTGTGCCCGGCGACGGATCCGCTGGCGCGAACAGGTCACCGCGACACACCAGCCTGCTGTGACACACCATCCGACCGGAGCAACCGCCCACATGACGAGCAGCATCGAGGCCCCCTCGAGCGCCACCCGGGTCACCCACGACGATCTCGGTTCCGAGGAGGCTTTCCTCGCCGCGATCGACGAGACCATCAAGTACTTCAATGACGGCGACATTGTCGAAGGCACCGTCGTCAAGGTCGATCGGGACGAGGTCCTGCTCGACATCGGCTACAAGACCGAGGGTGTCATCCCCTCTCGGGAGTTGTCGATCAAGCACGACGTGGACCCGGCCGAGGTCGTTTCGGTTGGTGACCACATCGAGGCCCTGGTCCTCCAGAAGGAGGACAAGGAGGGTCGTCTGATCCTCTCCAAGAAGCGGGCGCAGTACGAGCGGGCCTGGGGCACCATCGAGAAGATCAAGGACGAGGACGGCGTCGTCCGCGGCTCGGTCATCGAGGTGGTCAAGGGTGGCCTCATCCTCGACATCGGGCTGCGTGGCTTCCTGCCCGCCTCCCTGGTCGAGATGCGTCGGGTGCGTGACCTGCAGCCGTACGTGGGCCGTGAGCTCGAGGCCAAGATCATCGAGCTGGACAAGAACCGCAACAACGTGGTCCTGTCCCGCCGGGCCTGGCTGGAGCAGACGCAGTCCGAGGTGCGCACCGAGTTCCTCAACAAGCTGCAGAAGGGCCAGGTCCGCAAGGGCGTCGTGTCCTCGATCGTCAACTTCGGCGCGTTCGTCGACCTGGGCGGCGTGGACGGCCTGGTGCACGTCTCCGAGCTGTCCTGGAAGCACATCGACCACCCGTCCGAGGTCGTCGAGGTGGGCCAGGAGGTCGAGGTCGAGGTCCTGGACGTCGACCTGGACCGCGAGCGCGTCTCGCTGTCGCTGAAGGCGACGCAGGAGGACCCGTGGCGTCAGTTCGCCCGCACCCACGCGATCCAGCAGATCGTGCCGGGTAAGGTCACCAAGCTGGTGCCGTTCGGCGCCTTCGTCCGGGTGGACGACGGCATCGAGGGCCTGGTCCACATCTCCGAGCTGGCCGAGCGCCACGTGGAGATCCCGGAGCAGGTCGTCCAGGTCGGCTCCGAGGTCATGGTCAAGGTCATCGACATCGACCTGGAGCGCCGCCGGATCTCGCTGTCGCTCAAGCAGGCCAACGAGGGCTTCGTCGAGGGCGAGGAGCACTTCGACCCGACCCTCTACGGCATGGCCGCGACCTACGACGCCGAGGGCAACTACATCTACCCGGAGGGCTTCGACCCGGAGACGGGCGAGTGGCTCGAGGGGTACGACAAGCAGCGCGAGACCTGGGAGAACCAGTACGCCGAGGCGCGTCAGCGCTGGGAGGCCCACACCAAGCAGGTGCAGACCTCCCGGGCCGCCGACGCCGAGGCCGCTGCGAACCCGGCTCCGGCCGTCACCGGTGGTGGCACCACCACCTCGACGAGCGCGGCCCCGAGCCGCCAGGCCGAGGAGCCGGCCGGCACCCTGGCCACCGACGAGGCGCTCGCCGCTCTGCGGGAGAAGCTCGCCGGCGGCAAGTGACCCGCTGAACGACGACGGGCCCCGTCCCCGCGATCGCGAGATCGCCGGGGGCGGGGCCCGTCGCCGTTGCCCGACCTGCCCGCCGCGCGTCGCCTGCGTCCGAGGCGCTCGCGGTCGCGGCGGGTGGCCCGCCGCGCGCCGGCCGAGGGCGGTGGGGAGGACGCGCGGGTGAGGGCTGGCCGCCGTCGCGCCTACGCGGCGGCGACCGGTTGCCTCAGGATGGTGCGTTGCCGCTCGGGTGCGACCCGGCGGAAGTCGCTGAGGTAGATCTCGTGGTGTCTGCCCACCATCCGCAACCCGTTGCCCGGCACGAACTCGCCGTGCAGCCGCGCCAGCACCTCAGCCTCGTCGTCGAACGAGCCGACGTGCAGCGTCTGCACGCACCGCCCCTCGGAGAGCGTCTCCAGCCGGATGTCGTCGAGCCGCGACGGGCGGTTGCGGGCCCCGGCCTGCTCCACGGCGGCGGTGAACATGTCCCGGCCGATCCAGTCCGGGACCATGATCATCAGGGTCCAGTCCCACCGCGACTTGTCGCGTTCCGCGGTGAAGGAGGCCATGTCCTCGGCCCACCACAGGCCCTCCAGAGGCGGCACGACGTAGTCGCGCCCGAGCTCCCGTCTGCTGGCGAACTTCAGTTTGTAGGCCACCGGGTAGAGGGCTTCGACGGCGGCGGTGAACGCCGGTGAGGTGTTCGGGTCGCCGTGGCCGTCGACCATGAGGTACCGCATGTCGGGCACGTCCACGAGCCGGAACTCGCCCCGTCCGGCCTGGTAGGCGTCGACGGCCTTCTTGAAGTCAGTCTTCTCCGTCATGCGGCACCTGGGCTCGGGTGGCGAGCCACTGCCTTTCTGCCTCCAGGAGGCTCAGTGCGTACGAGAACACCTCGCGCGCCGGTCGCGGGAGGGGGGCCTGCGCCTGCTGCGCCACCTGGACCGCCCCGATGCGGGCCTCGACCCGCGCCAACCGGGTGCGCAGCGCCCGTGCGTACTCCCGGTCGGAGAGCAGGGGCAGGTTGGCGATCCCGACGAGAAGCGGGTGCCGGGCCGGCTGCGGATCCTCGATGAGGGCCAGCGTGGTGCGCGCCGCGACCTCCCGGCCCTCGGCGGTGGCGTGGAACACCCGGCGGGACTTCGGGGCGGCGGGGGCCTCGGGCACGTGGACGAGGCCGCGCCTCTCCAGCTTGGCGAGCAGGTAGTAGATGGAGGAGAACCCGACGTCGGACCACTGCCGGATGCCGCGTCGCTCGATCACCTGCTCCAGGTCGTAGCCGTGCCGGGCGCGTTCGATGATCAGGCCCAGCACGGTCAGCTCGGCGGGGGTCAGCTCCACGGGCATATCCTACTACTAGGATAGGGCTCCGGCGGGCGAGTTCCGCCGAGGTTCGGTCGGCCGCGGCGGGTGTCCGGACGAGGTGCCCCGGTGCCGGCGGCGCCGCGGTGATCCGGTTGACTGGTGTCGTGCTGAAGGTGGGACTGACCGGGGGAATCGGGTCCGGCAAGAGCGCCGTGGCGAGGCGACTGGCCGAGTGCGGCGCGGTGGTGGTCGACTCCGACCGGGTGGCCCGGGAGGTGGTCGCGCCGGGCACGGAGGGGCTGGCCGAGATCGTCGCGGCCTTCTCCGACCGGGTCCTCGACACCGACGGCGCCCTGGACCGGGCTGCGCTGGGCGCGCTGGTCTTCGCCGACGAGACGGCGCGCCGCCGGCTGGAGGCGATCACCCACCCCCGCGTACGGGCCCGCTCCGCCGAACTCGCCGCCGCGGCGGCACCCGACGCCATCGTCGTCAACGACGTGCCGCTGCTGGTGGAGGTGGGGCTCGCGCCCACGTACCACCTGGTGGTCGTCGTGCAGACGGAGGTGGCCACCCGGTTGGCGCGGCTGGCCCGCGACCGGGGGATGGACCGGGGGGAGGCCGAGCGGCGGATCGCCGCGCAGGCCGACGACGCCCGGCGCCGGGCCGCGGCGGACGTGCTGCTGACCAACGACGGCAGCCTCGCCGACCTGCACGCGGCGGTCGACGCGCTGTGGCGCGAGCGGCTGCGGCCCTACGAGGCGAACCTGCGCGAGCGGCGGCCGGCCGGGTCGGACCGCGTCGTGCTGGCGGAGGCCGACCCGACCTGGCCGCAGCAGTACGCGCGGCTGGCCGCCCGGATCCGGCACGCGATCGCCCCCGCCGACCTGCGCATCGACCACATCGGCTCGACCGCGGTCCCGGGGCTCGCCGCCAAGGACGTGATCGACATCCAGCTCACCGTCCCGACCCTCGCCGACGCGGACGGGCCGCTGGCCGAACGGCTCGCGGCGGCGGGATTCCCGCGCCTGTCCGGCGAGTGGTGGGACAACCCCCGTCCGCCGGGCAGCGGCCGGTGGGAGAAGCGCCTGCACGGCAGCGCCGACCCGGGCCGCCCCGTGCACCTGCACGTCCGCCCGGTCGACTCGCCCGGCTGGCGGTACGCGCTGCTGATGCGCGACCACCTGCGTGCCGACCCGGACCAGCGGGCGGCCTACCTGATGCTGAAGCGGGAGCTGGCGGCCTCCGCCCCGGACAGCGTCACCTGGACCACGGCGAAGGACCCGTGGTTCGACGAGGAGCACCTGCGCGCCGAGCAGTGGGCGGCGCAGACGGGCTGGCGTCCCTGACCGGTCAGCGGCCCGCCGCCGGGGTGCGAGCCGGCGTGAGCCGGGGCACCGTGGCGGGCGTCAGGTCGAGCTGGGCCCAGGCGCCGGCGCGGGTGCGCAGCTCCAGGCGGCGCAGCGCGCCGGCCCGGTCGATCCAGTAGCGCAGCAGCCCACGGGGCGTGCGCAACTCCACCACGTCGACGGTCTTCCCGGCGACGCTGTCGCCGCGCACCCGCAGGGCCGCGCCCCGCCCGCCGGGCGATCCGGCGGCCCGCAACGCCGCGTCGAGCAGCACGCCCAGCTCGCCCGCGCGCTGCGGGTCGGCGCGCCAGCCCCGGGCGGGCGGCGGCAGCGGCGGCCGGCCCGGCGACTCCACGGTGCCCGGGACCGTCGCGGCCGGCACCTCCGCCCGGCGTACGCCGGTGCCGTCGGCGCGCAGCAGCGTCCGGCGGTCCGGCACGTCGAGGTCGGCGACGGTCACGTACGCGGCCCGCCCGCTCCAGCTCACCCAGCCGGACCCGCGCAGGTTCGTGGCGGCGGCGACGGGCGCGGTCAGGGTCACGGCGGCGCCGCCGCGGGCGCGCAGCCGGGCGGGCAACCGGTCCAGGCGGCCCCGCTCGGCGATCGTCAGGGCGCGGGGCTGGCCGGGACGGCCGCCGAGGGCGTCGACCGGCCGAAGCGTGGGCCGGTCGGTCCGGTTCAGCTGTACGGTCACCGGCCCGACGCCGGCCAGCGCCGTCTCCAGCCGGTGCAGCCGGGCGTCGTGGTCGAGCCAGTAGCGCGGCTGCCCGTCCGGCGGCGAGGGTGGGGCCGACGCGCCCGGACCAGGCGGCGGCGCCTGGAGGATGTCGACCGGGGTCGCCCCGACCGTGGCGCCGCCGATCCGTCGCGCGGCGTCGGCCGGCGGCTCCGGGCGGTCCGCGGCGAGGCCGAAGAGCAGGTCGAGCCCGGCGGCCAGCCCCCGCCCGGCGGGCGGGTCGTGCAGCCGCCAGCGGTCCGCCGGCGGCACCAGCGGGGGCGGCGCCGGGGTCGGCACCGCCGTCGGGTCGGGACGCAGCAGGACCATCGTCGGGGTGGCCTGGAGCAGCCCCCGCTCGGCGCCCGCGCCGGGCCCGCCGACGTCGAGGTAGACCAGCGGCCGGGACCAGTCGACCCAGCCGACCAGTTCGGTGCGCGCCGCGCCGGTGCCCGCCGTCAGGCGCACCCCGGCGCGCAGGTCGCGGTAGTTGGTGACCCGCATCGCGGCCAGCCGCTCGCGCTCGGCGCCGGTCAGCGCCCGCGGCTGCTCCGCGCGGTCGGGCGCCCAGCTCAGCCCCACGACCAGCGCGGCGGCGGAGAGCACGGCCACGGCCGTGAGCACCAGCAGGACGGTACGTCGTCGGCCGGTCACCACCCGGGGGATGCCCCCGGTGTGGGCGTCGTCGTGCGGCGGGGGGCCCTGCGGCGGCGGTGTCGGGCCGGGACGGGCGGTCCGGGCGGCGGAGGTCTCCACGGGAGGTTGAACGGGATTCACCCCCGTGGGGTGACGAGCAGGGGCGCTCGCGGCGGCCGGTCAGCGCCTCACGCGCGACCACGTCGGGTGCGCACGCCGGACACGCCGGGTGCTGCGACCCCTGTGCCGGGGGCGGGCCGGCCGTGACGGCCTGGCCACCTGCCCGGTCGGCCGCCGCGAGCGGCCTACACGGAGAGCGTAGTCCGGTGAGATGCGCCACACAATGCGAATATTGAAGCCGATCACGGACCGGGCGTAGTCGCGTCACGGTGTCGGACCCCCGGCGTACCGTGGTGGTCATGGCGCTCGACATTCCCCGGCTCGACGGCCGTTTCCAGGTCATCAGCGAGTTCCAGCCGGCCGGCGACCAGCCGGCGGCGATCGACGAGCTGGAGCGTCGGGTCCGACGCGGCGACCGCAACACGGTGCTGCTCGGCGCGACCGGCACCGGTAAGAGCGCCACCACCGCGTGGCTGATCGAGCGGGTGCAACGGCCGACGCTGGTGCTGGCGCCCAACAAGACGCTCTGCGCGCAGCTGGCCAAGGAGTTCAGCGAGCTGCTGCCGCACAACGCGGTCGAATACTTCGTCTCCTACTACGACTACTACCAGCCCGAGGCCTACATCCCGCAGACCGACACCTACATCGAGAAGGACTCCTCGATCAACGAGGAGGTCGAGCGGCTGCGGCACTCGGCGACCATGTCGCTGCTCACCCGCCGCGACGTGATCGTGGTGGCGACCGTCTCGGCGATCTACGGGCTGGGCACCCCGGAGGAGTACCTCGACCGCGCGGTGCGGGTCGCGGTCGGGCAGGAGCTCGACCGCGACCAGCTGCTGCGCCGGCTGGTCGACATCCAGTACACGCGCAACGACATGGCCTTCAACCGGGGCACCTTCCGGGTCCGCGGCGACACGCTGGAGATCATCCCGGCCTACGAGGAGCTGGCCGTCCGGATCGAGCTCTTCGGCGACGAGGTGGAGAAGCTCTACTACCTCAACCCGCTCACCGGCGACGTGGTCAAGGAGGTCGACGGGCTGGTGATCTTCCCGGCCACCCACTACGCGGCCGGGCCGGAGCGGATGGAGCGGGCGATCCGCGACATCGAGGCCGAGCTGGCCGAGCGGCTGGCCGAGCTGGAGCGGCAGGGCAAGCTGCTGGAGGCGCAGCGGCTGCGGATGCGCACCACCTACGACATCGAGATGATGCGCCAGGTCGGGTTCTGCTCCGGCATCGAGAACTACTCGATGCACATGGACGGCCGGCTGCCGGGCAGCCCGCCGCACTGCCTGCTCGACTACTTCCCCGACGACTTCCTCACGGTCGTCGACGAGTCGCACGTGACCATCCCGCAGATCGGCGGCATGTACGAGGGCGACGCGTCGCGCAAGCGGATGCTGATCGACCACGGCTTCCGGCTGCCCAGCGCCGCCGACAACCGGCCGCTGCGCTTCGACGAGTTCCTGGAGCGGGTGGGCCAGATGGTCTTCCTCTCCGCCACGCCCGGCCCGTGGGAGCTGGAGCAGGCCCAGGGCGAGTTCGTCGAGCAGGTGATCCGGCCCACCGGTCTGATCGACCCGGAGGTCGTCGTCAAGCCGACCAAGGGCCAGATCGACGACCTGATGCACGAGATCAAGCTGCGCACCGAGCGCGACGAGCGGGTGCTGGTCACCACGCTGACCAAGAAGATGGCCGAGGACCTGTCCGACTACCTCCTGGAGAACGGCATCCGGGTGCGCTACCTGCACTCCGAGGTCGACACGCTGCGCCGGGTGGAGCTGCTGCGCGAGCTGCGCAAGGGCGACTACGACGTGCTGGTCGGCATCAACCTGCTCCGCGAGGGCCTCGACCTGCCTGAGGTGTCGCTGGTCGCCATCCTCGACGCCGACAAGGAGGGCTTCCTGCGCAGCGGCCGGTCGCTGATCCAGACCATCGGCCGGGCGGCCCGGAACGTCTCCGGTCAGGTGCACATGTACGCCGACAAGGTCACCCCGTCGATGGCCGAGGCGATCGGGGAGACCAACCGGCGGCGGGACAAGCAGATTGCGCACAACGAGGCGCACGGCATCAGTCCCGAGCCGCTGCGCAAGAAGATCCACGACATCCTCGACGACATCTACCGCGAGGCGGAGGACACCGAGAACAGCCGTGTCGGCGGAGCCGTGCGGCAGCTCTCCCGGGGCAAGGCGCCGGTCAAGGAGACCCGCAGCCGGAGCCGGTCCGGCGGTGCGGGGCCCGCGCGGGAGGGCATGGCCCGGGCCGAGCTGGCCCAGCTCATCCAGGAGCTCAACGACCAGATGCTGGCCGCGGCCCGGGAGCTCCAGTTCGAGCTGGCCGCCCGGATCCGCGACGAGGTCGCCGACCTCAAGAAGGAGCTGCGCGGCATGGACGCCACCGGCGTGAAGTGAGCGCCCCGAGCCCGCGCCCCGCCCGGGGCGACGAGGGCCGGCCGGCACACGCGACGGGTCTCTGATTGCGGTACGCGAGCAGACTATTGCGCTCAGTGATCGTCCTGCGTACTCTCCCTCGGTGGGGAGGCTGGGGATGCCGTTGCCAACGAGTCCGGTCATTCGTCGCGCCCGGCTGGGCGCCGAGCTGCGTCAGCTGCGACGACGGGAGGCGCTGACCCTGGAACAGGTCTGCGACCGGCTGGGTTGGGCCTCCACCTCCAAGCTGTCCCGCATCGAGCTGGGGCAGAGCCGGCCGGACCTGGCCGACGTGCTCGACCTGCTCGACATCTACGAGGTGCCGCCGCCGCAGCGCGACGCGCTCATCGTCATCGCCCGCGACGCCGCCACCAGCCGGGGCTGGTGGAAGGCGCTGGGGGAGATGGGCGAGCGGCAGCGCACCTACGCCGAGCTGGAGGCCGGGGCGGCGAGCATCGTGGACTGGCAGCCCGCGATCGTGCCGGGGCTGCTCCAGACCCCGGCGTACGCCCGGCTGCGGCTCGCCGCCGGCCAGCTGCTGGACCCCGCCCTCGACGTGGACGCCGACGTGCGCGCCCGGGCGCTGCGGCACGAGGTGCTGCGGCGGGCGGACCCGCCCCGTTACACGGCGCTGCTCGCCGAGGACGCCTGCGGGGCCGGCGACACCCCGCCGCAGGTGTGGCGGGAGCAGTTGCGGCACCTGGTCGACCTGGCGGCCCTGCCGCACGTCACGATCCGGCTGCTGCCCCGGGGCGTCGCCGCGCGGGGCGGGGCGCAGCCGCTGACGCCGTACTCCTGCTACTCGTTTCCCGACCCGGCCGACCCGCGCACCGTGATGCTGGAGGCGCTGACCACCGACGTGCGCCTGGTGACGGCGGCCGACGTCGACCGCTACGAGCAGCTCACCGGTTGGCTGCTGGACGCGGCCCTCGGCCCGGAGGAGACGGTCGCGGCGCTGGACCGGCTCGCCGCCGGCTGAGCCCGGCTCACAGGTGGCGGCGGAAGCCGCCCTCCGAGTCGATCACCTGGCCGGTGATCCAGTCGGCGTCGGACGAGCAGAGGAACCGCACCAGCCGGGCGGCGTCCTGTGGGGTGCCCCAGCGTCCGCTCGGAAAGAGCTTGGCGACCTCGGCGTACGCCTCGGGGGAGGCGTATCCGGTGTCCGTCGGGCCGGGGTGGACGCAGTTGACGGTGATGCCCCGTGGCATCAGCAGCGGGGAGAGCTGGAAGGTCGCGTTCTCCACCGCCGCCTTGCTGACCGCGTAGGCGAGGGTCTGCGGCATCGGGCCGAGGCGCTGGCCGGTGGAGAAGAGCACCAGCCGGCCACCCGATCCGGCGGTGAACGCCTTGGCGAACGCTTCGGCGAGCAGCAGCGTGGCCCGCACGTTGACCAGCAGGTGCCGGTCGATCTCGGCCGGATCCAGCGTGCCGAACGGCGTGTCGGTGCAGTAGGCGTGCACGGCGACCACCGCGTCGAGCCGGCCGTACCGGCGCAGCGCCTCGGCGACCAGGCCGGCGGGCGCCGCCGGGTCGAGCAGGTCGGCGCGGACGTGTGCCGTGTCGCGCAGCTCGCCCAGCAGGGCCGGCACGCCCTCGGGATCACCGCCGTAGGGCTGGGCGTCGTCGAACTCCGGCAGGCCGGTCAGCAGCAGCCGCCAGCCGTCCGCGGCGAGGGTGCGGGCGACCGCCGCGCCGATGCCGATACGTCGACTCACGCCCGTCACGAGGGCCACCCGCTGCGTCATGGTGGCCAGTCAACCGGGCCTGATGCCCGGGTGCCAGCGGTTATCGCCGCGCGGCCACCGGGCCCGGCGCCCCCGAGCCCGTCGGGACCGGCGGTCGGCGCGTGCACGGCGCACCCTAGGGCAGGGGTGCGACAGCTCAGGCCGGCACGTCCACGAAGTGCTCGACCAGCGGCGGGTTGGCGAAGTGCGGGCCGATCAGCGCCCGCCACTGCGCGAAGCGCTCGGTGGCGCGGAAGTTGTCGGTGTGCGCCTCGACCGAGTCCCACTCGACCAGCAGCACGAACCGGCTCGGGGACTCGACGCCCCGGGTCATCCGCACCGACCGGCAGCCGGGCGTGCCGGCGAGCACCGGATGCCCCTTGGCGTACGCGGCGGCGAACTCGTCCTCGTGTCCCGGCAGTACGTCGATGAGCGCGACCTCAAGCACCATGCCCGGAAGCCTTTCACGCCGTCGCGCGGGCCGGACGCCGCGGGGGCCTGTTCCCGCAGGCCGGGCGGATCTAGGGTGGGCGCGCGGAAAGGGGGAGGCCGATGATCGACTGGCTCACCGGCACGGCGTTCACCGTGGCCGGCACCGGCACCACCCGGGCGGAGCTGCTGGGCTTCGCCACCGGGGTGCTCAACGTCTGGCTGGTGGCCCGGCAGCGGATCGCCAACTGGCCGGTCGGCATCGCCAACGTGCTGCTGCTGATGCTGCTGTTCTGGACGGCCGGCCTCTACGCCGACGCCGGCCTCCAGGTCGTCTACGTCGGCCTGGGCCTGTACGGGTGGTGGGCGTGGCTGTACGGCGGCGAGCGGCGCACCCGGCTCACCGTCGCCCGGACGGGCCGCGGGGAGTGGTGGGCGCTGGCGGCGGCGGGCGTGGTGCTGACGGGCGGGCTCTGGGCGCTGCTGGAGCGGGCCACCGACTCCACCGTGCCCCTGCCGGACGCGCTGACCACCGCGCTGTCGCTGCTGGCCACGTACGGGCAGACCCGCAAGCGGGTGGAGAGTTGGTGGCTGTGGATCGCCGCCGACCTGGTCTACATCCCGCTGTACGCCTACAAGGGCCTGTACCTGACCGCGGCCCTCTACGTGATCTTCCTCGGGCTGTGCGTGCTCGGACTGCGCGAGTGGCAGGCGGACCTGCGGCGCGGCGCCGCCCCGACTCCGGTGCCCCCCGGTCCGGCCCCGGCGGCGGCGTGAGCGCCGGGCCGGCGCCGACCGACGGGTGCCCGGCCGCGGGTGCCGGCGGCGGCCCGCCGCGGTCGCCGGAGTTCCGGCACGCGATGGTGGTGGGCAAGTTCTATCCGCCGCACGCGGGCCACCACGCGCTGATCGAGGCCGCCGCCGCCCGCTGCGCGGCCGTCACCGTGGTGGTGGCGCCGTCCCGCCGGGAGTCGATACCGCTCGCGCTGCGGCTGGACTGGCTGCGCGAGGTGCACGCGGGCACCCCGTGGGTCCGCTTCGTCGGGCGGTACGACGACCACCCGGTGGACTACGCCGACCCGGAGGCCTGGGACCTGCACTGCGCGGTGTTCCGGGAGGCGCTGGGCGGGGCGTCGGTGGACGTCGTCTTCTCCTCCGAGGCGTACGGCGAGGAGTTGGCCCGGCGGTTCGGCGCGGCGTCGGTCTGCGTGGATCCGGGGCGGCGCGGCGTGCCCGTGTCGGGCACGGCGGTGCGCGCGGACCCGGCGGGGCACTGGGACCGGCTCAGCGCGCCGGTGCGGGCGTGGTTCGTCCGGCGGGTGGTGGTCCTCGGCGCGGAGTCGACGGGCACCACCACGATGGCCGCCGCCCTCGCCGCGCACTACGGCACCCGCTGGGTCCCGGAGTACGGCCGGGAGTTGACCGCGCGCAAGCTGGCCCGGCTGCGCGAGCGGGATCCGGCGGCCACGGTCTTCGACGTGGCCTGGGACCGCGACGACTTCGCCGAGGTGGTGCGGGAGCAGCAGGCGGCGGAGGACGCCGCGGCGCGGTCGTGCGGCCCGCTGCTGTTCTGCGACACGGACGCGCGGGCCACCGCCGTTTGGGAGGAGCGGTACCTGGGGTCGACGTCGGCGCGGGTGCGCGCGGCGGCCCGGCGCCCCGCGTTGTACCTGCTGACCGACCACGTCGGGGTGCCCTTCGACGACGACGGGCTGCGCGACGGCGAGCACCTGCGGGCGTGGATGACGGGGCGGTTCCGGGCGGAGCTGGCCGGCTGCGGGGTGCCGGTGGTGGAGCTGGCCGGCCCGCACCGGCGGCGGCTCGCCCGGGCGGTGGCCGCCTGCGACGCGGTCCTGGCGGCGGGCTGGCAGCTGACCGACCCGTTGGTGGCGCCGGGCCAGGAGCCGGCGCGCGCGGGCCGGGGAGCGACGCCGTCTAGCACCTAGCCTCCTAGGATGCCTACGGGGGGTGTACCCCGTCACGCCGTTCGCGATAGATGCTGGCGAGTGGGAAAGGACACCGACCGCCCGGGCTGCGGTCACTCGCGGCGATGGGCAACAATGGCGGACGAAGGAGGGGAGTATTCCCCCGCGACGGAGTCGTCAGCACGGTCGAGCGCCGATCCTGGATGCGCGACCCGGCCCCGTCGGTCGCCGCCCCCGAGGGCGGCGACGGAAGAGACCTCCGACAGTCACCAGTGTCAGCGTCGCCGGCACACCGCGCCCACCGAGGGCGTACGGTGTGCCCGTCGTTGCGTGTCTGCCGGAGGAATGAACCTTGGACGTGTCCGGACTGGTCTGGGCGGGGACGCTCGTCGCCCTGACCGGGATCCTGCTCGTGGATCTGCTGATCGTCGGTCGGCGACCGCACGAGCCCAGCGTGCGTGAGTCGAGCCTCTGGGTCGGCTTCTACGTCGCCCTGGCCCTCATCTTCGGCGCCGGCCTCTGGCTGACCTCCGGGGCCAGCGCGGCCGGGCAGTTCTACACCGGCTGGCTGACCGAGTACAGCCTCTCGGTCGACAACCTGTTCGTCTTCGTGATCATCATGGCCCGGTTCGGGGTGCCCCGGCAGTACCAGCAGAAGGTGCTGCTCATCGGCATCGTGCTGGCGCTGGTCATGCGGGGCGGGTTCATCGCGGCCGGCGCGGCGCTGATCTCCCAGTTCTCCTTCGTGTTCTACATCTTCGGCGCGTTCCTGATCTACACCGCGATCAACCTCGCCCGGCAGGGCGAGCCCGACGAGGACGAGTTCTCCGAGAACCTGCTGATCCGGTGGAGCCGCAAGGCGCTGCCGATCTCCCGGGACTACGACGGCGCCAAGCTGACCACCCGCACGATGAAGGGCAAGCGGATCTTCACTCCGATGCTGATCGTCATGATCGCCATCGGCACCACGGATCTGATCTTCGCGCTCGACTCGATTCCGGCGATCTTCGGCATCACCCAGGAGCCGTACCTGGTCTTCACCGCGAACGTCTTCGCGCTGATGGGCCTGCGGCAGCTCTACTTCCTGCTCGGTGGCCTGCTCAACCGCCTGATCTACCTCAGCTACGGCCTGGCCGTGGTGCTCGGCTTCATCGGCGTCAAGCTGGTGCTGGAGGCCCTCGCCGACAACAAGCTGCCGTTCATCAACGGCGGCGAGCACGTCTCCTGGGCCCCGCACATCCCGATCTGGCTCTCGCTGACGATCATCCTCGGCACGCTCGCGGTGGCCACCGTGGCCAGCCTGGTCAAGTCCTCCCGGGACCGGCGGCGGGTGCTCACCGACGCCCGCCACTGAGGCGTACCCGACGCGACGAAAGGGGGCGCTCCCGGCCGGGAGCGCCCCCTTTCCGTGTCGTACGCGCCTCAGACCCGGTGCACGCCGACCAGGGTGGCGGTGCGCTCGTCGGGCAGCCGCTCCTCCAGCACCCGGCGCTGCACGTAGCAGGCGTGCAGCATCCGCCGGTCGTCGCCGGGGCGCGGGTCTGCGGTGACGATGCCGATGTGGTGGATCCGGCGCCCGGGCCGGGCGAAGAAGTAGAGGTCGCCGGGGCGTTCCGCGCCCATCGGCACCGGCGTGGTCGCCGCCGCCTGGTCGTCGGCGTCGCGCGGCAGCAGCACGCCGAGCCGGCGCCAGGCCAGGTGGACCAGGCCGGAGCAGTCGATGCCGTACGCCGACACCCCGCCCCAGATGTAGACGACGTCGACCAGTCGCTGGGCGACGGCCAGCACCTCCCCGGCCGACGGGGGCGTGGTCGGCACCGGCACCGCGTCGCCGCCGGGCAGCCAGAGCGGCGCGGTGTGGCCCGGCGCGTGCACCGGTTGCCAGCCGTCGACCGCCGGCCCGGCCGGGACCAGCCGGGTGCCCAGGACGATCCCGGGGAGCACCTCGGCGCCGCCCGGCGCGTCGCGCAGCGCGGTGACCGTGGCGTCGACCACGAGCGGGTCGGCGTCGGCGGTGGCGGCGGCCGGGGCGAGCTGCTCGGTGGGCAGCCAGCCGGGGTAGCCGCGTGGGTGCAGCCGGGGAGCCGGCTGCTCGACCGCCACCACGTGGGCCCAGCCGTCCGGGCGCAGCTCGGTGACGAGCACCCGCTCGCCGAGCAGCAGCTGGCTCAGCACGCAGTCGCCGACCTGCTGGTCGCTGTCCATGCCCGAGATCCAGGCCGCGATGTCGGTACGCGGGGCCAGGGCGGGACCGTCGACGGGTCGTACCGCCTCGGGGCAGCTCCAGAGGGTCGCGACCGCGACCCGGACCACGGCCTCCCGGCCCGGTTGCAGCTCCACGTGCACCCCCAGCTCCCGCCGAATGTCCCCGCGACCATATGAAAGTTTTCGACAGGCATCAACTGCCAGTCTGCATCTTTGCTTCAGTAACGGAGCTGATGCCGAGGCCCGGCGCGTCCGGCAGCACGACGGTCGCGCCGTCGTACCGCAGACCGCCGCGCACCGGGGACCAGGCAAGCCACCAGGCGGCGTCCAGGTCGGCCACGGCGGTGGTGCCGTAGGCGCCGACCAGGCTCGCGGCGGCGCCGATGCCCACCTGGCTCTCCATCATCGACCCGACGACGGTGCCGATGCCGTGCGCGGCGGCCAGGTCGAGCAGGGTCCGGGCCGGGTGCAGGCCGCCGCACTTGGCGAGCTTGACGTTGACCATGTCGGCGGCCCGGCGGCGGATCACCTCGACCAGGTCGCGGACCCCGAAGACCGACTCGTCGGCGAGGATCGGCACGTCCACCCGGTCGCTGACCCAGGCCAACCCGTCCAGGTCCCAGCGGGCGACCGGCTGCTCGACCAGCTCCACGCCCAGCCCGGCGTCCTCGACGCCACGGATCACCCGGACCGCCTCGCGCGGGGTCCAGCCCTGGTTGGCGTCGAGCCGGATGCGGACCCCGTCGCCGATGGCGGAGCGCACCGCGCGGACCCGCTCCAGGTCACCGGCGGCGTCGGTGCCCACCTTCAGCTTGAGCACGTCGAAGCCCTCCGCCCGCCGCTGCCGGGCCGCCGCCGCCAGGTCCACCGCGTCGCCCGCGGCGAGCGTGACGTCCGTGGGCACCCGCAGGGCCGTGCCCCCGAGCAGCCGCACCAGCGGTACGCCGAGCCGCCGCGCGGCCAGGTCGTGCAGCGCGACGTCGACGGCCGCCTTGGCCGCCTCGTTGCCGACGACCACCCGCTGCACCTCGATGCAGCGGGCCACCAGGTCGTCGGCGTCACGACCGGTGAGCGCCGGGCCGATCAGCTCGCGGACGCACGCCTCGGAACCGGCGACCGACGCACCGGTCACCTGCCACACCTGCGGCGCCTCGCCGTAGCCGGACCGGCCGTCGGCGTCGACGACCTCCACGACCAGGGTCTCCACGGTCGTGGTGCGGCGCAGCGCGGTGACGAACGGAGTGTGTAAGGGGGCGGAGAGCCGATGGGTGCGTACCGCGGCGATCGTCATGTGCGGCACCCTATATGGGCACGGGCAGGCGAAGGGGAGGCCGAGCATGAGCGAGCGGGACTGGGATCTGGTGGGCGCGCCGAACGCGCGGGACCTCGGCGGCCTGGCCGGCGCCGACGGCCGGAAGGTGCGTCCGGGGGTGCTGATCCGCACCCCGGCGCTGGGTCGGCTGACCGACGAGGACCTGCCGGTGCTGGCCAAGCTCGGCCCGGCCTGCGTGGTCGACCTGCGGGACCACTCGGAGACGGCGGTCGCCCCGCCGGACCGGCTGCCCGGCGAGCCCCGGGTGGTGCACCTGCCGGTGCACGACGCCGAGCACCCCGTCTTCACGTACGTCTCGGCGGTGCTGCTCGGGCACGACCTGGGCGCGTACGAGGCCCTGGCGGAGCAGGGCACCCCGGCGGCGATGGCGGCGATCTACCGCTGGTTCGTCAGCGGGGAGTCGGCGCGGGCGAACTTCGGTGCGGCGGTGCGGCTGGCGGCCCGGGCGGAGAACCTGCCGCTGGTCTACCACTGCTCGGCGGGGAAGGACCGGACCGGCTGGTTGACGGTGCTGCTGCTCAGCGCGCTCGGTGTGGACGAGGCCGCGATCCGGGCGGACTACCTGGCGAACAACCGGCTGACCGAGAGCCTGCGGGAGGTGATCCTGGAGGCGATGCGCCGCCGGCTGCCGGGGCTCGACGTCGAGGCGGTGCGCCCGGTGCTGGAGGTCCGCGAGGAGTACCTGGACGCCGCGTACGCGGAGGTGCGCCGGGTGCACGGGTCGTTCGGGGCGTACCTGCGCGACGGCCTCGGGGTGACCGACGACGTCGTGGCGGCGCTGCGGGCGCACCTGCTGGAGTGAGGCGTCAGGGTCACAGGTCGTGCCGGGCGTCCCAGGCGGCGGCGGACACCCGCGCGATGAGCCGGCAGGCGTCGTCCTCGTCCTCACCCGTGGGGCCGCCGTCGGCGAGGTCGGTGGTGGTGCAGACGACGACGGCGTACGGCGGCGCGTCGTCGGGGAAGACCACCCCCGCGCCGTGCCGCACGCCGCGCACCCAGCCGTTCTTGTGCGCGATGCGGGTGCCCTCGGGCAGCCCGGCGGCCAGGTCCTCACGGTGTTCCTGGGCGAACAGCACGTCGAGCATGGCCGCGCAGCCGGCCGGCGAGGCGAGCGGACCCGGGGTGTCCGCGCCGGCGGCCAGCGCACCGAGCAGCGCGGCCAGGTCGGCGGCGGTGACCAGGTTGGTGACGCCCGCCTCGCGGGCCGCGAAGTCCTCGATGCCCCGGCCGGTGACGCTGTGCCGGGCCCCGGCGAGGTCCCACACCCGGGCCACGGCCGGCAGTCCGACGTGGTCGATGACCAAATTGGTGGCGAGGTTGCTGGAGCGGACGATCATCCGGTGGGCGAGCCAGCGCAGCGGCGCGCTCGCGCCGACCCGCTCCCACACGGCCTCGTCGTTGTCGTAGTGCCGGGCGCAGGAGAACCGGGGCACGCCGGGCAACGCCGAGTCGAACTCGTTGCGCACCGGCACGGGGGCGTCCAGGTCGAGGGTGCCGGCCTCGGCGGCGCGGTGCAGCGCGACGAGCACCGCCGCCTTCATCGTGCTGGCCGCGTAGTGGGTCGCGTCGGCGTGCCGGGTCCAGGCGGGGGCGGCGCCGACCCGCCCCACGTACGCCGACACGGTGCCGGGCACCCCGTCCAGACGGGTGTCGAGCTCGTCCCAGGTCATGCGGCTGACCGTAACGGATCGCCGACGGGGCGGCGGGGCGGGGCGATCGGTCGTACCGTGCGGGGATGACGGTTGCCGCCTACGACGCGCACGCCGACTGGTACGAGGCGTTTGCCACCGACACCTTTAGCGACTACATGACCCGGGTCCGCGGTCGGCTGCGCGACCTGCTCGGCCCCGGCCCCGGCCGCTGCCTGGACCTGTGCTGCGGCACCGGCCTCCAGGCGGCGGAGCTGCGCGGGCTGGGCTGGGAGCCGGTCGGGGTCGACCTGTCCGCCGGGCAGCTGCGGCACGCCCGGCCGCGCCTGCCGGTGGCCCGTGCCGACGCGGCGGCGCTGCCGGTGGCCGACGCCTCGGTGCCGGCGGTGGCGTGCGTGCTGGCCCACACCGACGTCCCCGACTACGCGGCGGTGATCGCCGAGGTCGCGCGGGTGCTGGCGCCCGGCGGGCGGTTCGTCCACGTCGGAGTGCACCCGTGCTTCACCGGGGCGTTCGCCGACCGCTCCGACCCGCAGCGGATCGTGATCGACGGCGGCTACGCCGAGCGGGAGCGCAGCTTCCGGGCCTGGACGCCGCACGGGGTGCGGGTGCGCGTCGGCGCGTGGCACGTCCCGCTGGCCGACCTGCTCAACGCGGTCACCGACGCCGGCCTGACCCTGGTCCGCACGGCCGAGGCCGGTTCCGGTCCGGTGCCCGACCTGTTCGCCTTCCTCGCCACCCGTCCCGCCTGAGCTTCCGCGGCCGGAACGGGCGGAGCCCGGACCGCGCGGGGCGGTCCGGGCTCCGGTGTGGCTGCCGTGGTACGTCAGCCGGCGTGCTTGCGGCGGGCGGCGGCCCGGCCACGGGTGGTCTGGTCGAGCACCACCTTGCGGATCCGGATGGCGGCGGGGGTCACCTCGACGCACTCGTCCTCGCGGCAGAACTCGAGGGCCTGCTCCAGCGACAGCTTGCGCGGCGGGATCAGCTTCTCGGTCTCGTCGGAGGTCGACGCGCGCATGTTGGTGAGCTTCTTCTCCTTGGTGATGTTGACGTCCATGTCGTCGGAGCGGGAGTTCTCCCCGACGATCATGCCCTCGTACACCTCGGTGGTCGGCTCGACGAAGAGCTGGCCGCGCTCCTGAAGGTTGATCATCGCGAACGACGTGACGGCGCCGGCCCGGTCCGCGACCAGGGAGCCGTTGTTGCGGGTGCGCAGCTCGCCGAACCACGGCTCGTACGACTCGAAGACGTGGTGCAGGATGCCGGTGCCCCGGGTGTCGGTGAGGAACTCGGTGCGGAAGCCGATCAGGCCACGGGCCGGGACCAGCCACTCCATCCGGATCCAGCCCGTGCCGTGGTTGACCAGCTGCTCCATCCGGCCCTTGCGGGTCGCCAGCAGCTGGGTGATCGCGCCGAGGTACTCCTCGGGGGCGTCGATGGTGAGCCGCTCGACCGGCTCGCAGGTCTTGCCGTCGATCTCCTTGGTGACGACCTGCGGCTTGCCGACGGTCAGCTCGAACGACTCGCGGCGCATCTGCTCGACCAGGATGGCCAGCGCCAGCTCGCCGCGGCCCTGCACCTCCCACGCGTCGGGACGCTCGGTGGGCAGCACCCGCAGCGACACGTTGCCGACCAGCTCCTTGTCGAGCCGGTCCTTGACCATCCGGGCGGTGACCTTGGCGCCCTTGACCCGGCCGACCAGCGGCGAGGTGTTGGTGCCGATGGTCATCGAGATGGCCGGCTCGTCGACGGTGATCAGCGGCAGCGGGCGCGGGTCCTCCGCGTCGGCCAGGGTCTCACCGATCATGATCTCGGGGATTCCGGCGACCGCGATGATGTCGCCCGGGCCCGCCGAATCGGCCGGCTTGCGCTCCAGGCCCTCGGTCATCAGCAGCTCGGAGATGCGGACCCGCTGGGTGCTGCCGTCGGTGCGGCACCAGGCCACCGTCTGACCCTTGCTGATGGTGCCCTGCCGCACCCGGCACAGCGCCAGCCGGCCGAGGAACGGGGAGGCGTCGAGGTTGGTGACGTGCGCCTGAAGCGGCGCCTCCTCCTCGTACGCGGGCGGCGGGATGGTGTCCAGCAGGGTGCGGAACAGGGGCTCCAGGCTGGTGCTGTCGTCGGGGACCGCGCCGTCGGCGGGCTGGGTCAGCGAGGCGATGCCGTCGCGGGCGCAGGCGTAGACGATCGGGAAGTCGATCTGCTCCTCGTCGGCGTCCAGGTCGAGGAAGAGCTCGTAGGTGTCGTCCACGACCTCCTTGATCCGGGCGTCGGGACGGTCCACCTTGTTGATCACCAGGATGATCGGCATGCGGGCCTTGAGCGCCTTGCGGAGCACGAACCGGGTCTGCGGCAGGGGGCCCTCGCTGGCGTCCACCAGCAGCACCACGCCGTCGACCATGGTCAGGCCGCGCTCGACCTCACCGCCGAAGTCGGCGTGGCCGGGGGTGTCGATGATGTTGATGGTCACCGGGTCGGAGCCGTCGGCCGGCATGTACCGCACGCCGGTGTTCTTGGCCAGGATGGTGATGCCCTTTTCCCGTTCGAGGTCCATCGAGTCCATGACCCGCTCGGTTACCTCGCCGCGGGCGCCGTAGGCGCCGGCCTGCCGCAACATGGCGTCGACCAGGGTCGTCTTGCCGTGGTCGACGTGGGCGATGATGGCGACGTTGCGGAGGTCGGTGCGAAGCTGCATACCCTCCATACTCCTGTCTGCGGTTGCCGGGGCACGCGTCGGGGTCTCCCCCCAGATGGCCCGGATCTCTGCCGAAACTGATGTTCCGACCGTTTCAGCGCCTGGCATGCTGACCCCCGTGGGAATGGGGGCCCGATGCACGACCTGCTGACCTCGCTGCAGGGCCTGCCGCCCCTGCTGATCTATGTGATCGCCGCGATGATCGTCGCGGGGGAGACCGCAGTGATCTTCGGTCTGCTGGTGCCGGGCGAGGCGACCCTGTTGCTGGTCGGCTTCCTAGCGTACGCGGGGACGCTGCGACTCGTACCGGCACTGCTGGTGATGATCCTTGCAGCCGTGATCGGCGACACACTCGCGTACCGGGCGGGCCGGCGGCACGGGCCCCGGCTGCGCGCCGGCCGGCTGGGCGCCCGGGTGGGTCACGAACGGTGGAGCCGGGCGGACGCGATGCTCGGCCGGCTGGGCGGGCGCGGGGTGCTCACCGCCCGCTGGGTGGCCTTCGCCCGCACCCTGGTGCCCCGGCTGGCCGGGGCGGCCGGGATGCCGTACCGGCGGTTCGCGCCGTGGAACCTGGCCGGTGCGGTGACCTGGGTGGGCGGCTCGGTGCTCGTCGGCAACCTGGCGGGGGAGTCGTACGAGACGGTCTCCCGGCTGCTCGGGCGGGCCACCGGCGCGGTGCTGGTGCTGGTGGCCGCGCTGGTCGCGGTGGTGCTGGCGGGGCGGTGGCTGGGCCGCAACCCGGACCCGGCCCGGGCGCTGGCGTCGCGGGCCGCGGGGCTGCGGCCGGTGCGCTGGCTCAGCGGCCGGTACGGGGTGCTGTTCTTCCTGCTCGCCATGCACGTCGGGCCGGCCTGGACGCTGCTGATCAACCTGGTCGCCGGCCTGCTGCTGCTCTTCGTGGCCGGGCTCGCCATCGCCTGGGTGCTCGGGGCCGTGGTCCGGCACAGCGGCCTGGCGGTGCTCGACGGCGCGATCGCCGACTGGTTCGCCGACCGGCGTACGCCCGGGGCGGTCGACGTCACGCTCGCGGTCGTCTCGGCGCTGCGCGGATCGGCGCTCATCGTGCTGGTGGCCGTCGTGGCGGCGGTGCTGGCCTGGCGGAACCGGCCCTGGCGGGCGGACCTGCTCAGCGTGGTCGGCACGGTCGGGGCGTTCGTGCCGCTGGTGGTGCTGGCCGTGGTGGTCGACCTGGCCGGGCCGGCGGCGGGCGGGCCGGACGGCCGGGACGCCGCCCTGTTCCCGACCCAGAACGCCGTGGTGGCGGCCAGCCTCTGCACCCTGGCCTGGCTGCTGTCGCGGGGGGCGCGCTGGCCGGTGGCGGTGGCCGCGTGGACCGCCGCGGCGGCCGGGGTGGTCGGCATCGTCGGCGCCCGCCTCTACCTGGGGCTGAGCACGGCCAGCGGCAGCGCCACGGCGGTGCTGCTCGGGGTGGCCTGGACGGCGTTGTTCGTGGTCGCCTGGGCCACCCGCGACAGGGCGGTGGGCGACGACACGGCGGAGCCGGAACCGGTGGCGGTGCGCACCGACGCGTGAGCCGGCCCGGGGCGACCGGAGCGCCGAACCGCCGCGCCTCCGGGGCGGACCACCGCGCCCCCGCGTCCGCCGACTCCCCGCCGCGCCCACGGGTCCGCTGCGCCGACGGGTCCGCCGCGCCCTCAAGTCCGCCGCGCCCACGGGTCCGCCGGGGCCAAACCCCGCCGGAAGCGGCGAGGGCCGTGGCGTGTCACCGCCACGGCCCCCGCTGTTCCGGCGGACCGGTCAGTTCCGGGTCGGTGCCGACCCACGTTCCGCCGACGGGTCGTCCTCGTCCCCGGCGGGCTCGCGCGCGACCCGTCCCGGCCACCAGAAGCGGTCGCCGAGCGTGAACGCCAGCGCCGGCACCAGGACCGTCCGCACGAGCAGGGTGTCCAGCAGGACACCGATGCAGACGATGATCCCGATCTGGGTCAGCAGGATCAGCGGCAGGACGCCGAGGACGGCGAAGACCGCGGCGAGCAGGATGCCGGCGCTCGTGATGACGCCGCCGGTGACCCGCAGGGCCGAGAGCATGCCGTCGCGGGTGCCGGTGCGCCGGGCGTCCTCGCGGGCCCGGGTGACGAGGAAGATGTTGTAGTCCACGCCCAGCGCCACCAGGAACACGAAGGCGAGCAGCAGGACACCGCTGTCGAGCGCCGGCATGTCGAGCACGTGGTCGAAGAGCAGCCACGACGCGCCGATGCTGGCGAAGAACGACGCGATCACGGTGAGCACCAGCAGCAGCGGGGCGATCAGGCCGCGCAGGAGCAGCACCAGCACCGCGCCGACGAGCAGCAGGATGATCGGCAGGATCAGCCGCAGGTCCTTGCCGTTGGCCTCGTTCTCGTCGTAGGTGGCCGCGACGGCGCCACCCACCACCGCGCCGTCGAAGGCGGGTGCGCCCTCGACCGCGGGCGGGGCGGAACCGGGAACCGCCGCGACCGCGTCCCGCAGCGCCTCGACGGCCCGGTTCGCGGCGGCGGTGCCGGGCTCGGCCTCCAGCACGACGTCGACCTGGGCGACCTGGGCGCCGGCCTCGCCGGGGCGCGCGGAGGCGACGCCGGGGGTCCCGGCGGCGGCGTCCGTGACGGCCCGCACGGCGGCGGGCGTGGTGAGCACGGCGACCGGCTGGGTCGTCCCGGCGGGGAAGGACCGCGCGAGGGTCTCCGCGCCGGCGACCGCCTCCGGCTTGACCCGGAACTGCTCGGTCTCCGACAGGCCGGTGCGGATGCCGAGCCCGCCGAGGGCGAGCCCGGCGAGCAGCAGCGTCGCGAGCAGCGCGACCGGTGCGGGACGGCGCTCGACGGCGGCGCCGAGCCGGCCCCAGAGCCGGCCCTCGCGGACCTCCCCGCCGACCCGGGGCACGAACGGCCAGAACAGCCCCCGACCGAAGATCAGCAGTGCCGCCGGAAGGACGAACAGCGCCGAGAGCATGGCGAGGATGACGCCCGTCGCGCAGGCCACGGCGAGGGCACGGTTGAGCTCCTGCTCGGACAGCAGCAGGGTGAGCACGCCGAGGACGACGGTGGAGCCGCTGGCGAGGATGGGCTCGGCGGTGCGGCGCAGCGCGGCGCGCATCGCCACGAAGCGGTCCTCCTCGCGGCGCAGTTCCTCGCGGTAGCGGGCGATGAGCAGCAGCGCGTAGTCGGTGGCGGCGCCGAAGACGAGGACGCTGGCGATGCCGGTGACGGCGCCGCCGGGCAGGTTGAGGCCGAAGGCCGGGACGACCGTGTCGAGGGCGCGCAGCGTGAGCTGCTCCGTCGCCGCGACGACGACGAGCGGCACGATCCACAGGAACGGGCTGCGGTAGGTGATGAGCAGCAGCAGCGCCACGACGGCGGCGGTGACGGCGAGCAGCGTGGTGTCGGCGCCCTCGAAGACCTTCGTCAGGTCGGTGGTGAACGCGGGACCGCCGGTCACCTCGACGTTGAGCGCGTCGGGCACGTCGTCCAGGGACGCGCGGAGCTGGTCGATCCGGCCCGCGATCTCCTCCTGCCCGCCGGCGGTGGACAGGGGCACTGCGACGAGCGCGACGGTGCCGTCGGGGGAGACCTGCGGCGGGCTGACGCGACCGCCGACGGCGAACCGGCCGAGGTCACCGGACTGGCCGGTCAGGGCTGCGCGGTCGGCGTCGGTGAGCGGGCCGCCGTCGGCGCGGCTGACGACGACGATCGCGGCCTGGACGTCACGGGACGGCAGCTGGTCCTGGAGGCGCTCCACCTGGGTCGACTGCCACTGCACGGACAGGCCGGTGGAGGAGACGGGTGCCGGGTTGTCGGGCTTGGGCAGGCCGAAGATCGCCGCCCCGAAGACGATCGCGGCGACCACGGTGAGCCACGCGGCGAGGCGTCCGCGCGCCACGCGGGTGAACACTGACATTCGGCTGCCCTCACGGTCTCTCGACGGAACTTCCCTCGACGCCCGGGACCTCGCGAACGACGCAAAAAGCCGAGGGTCGAGTATCTTGATGACCGAGATTATCGACTCCTGAGCTATGCTGCAACCGGAACGGACGGCAGGAGGCGGCGACCGACGTGGCAGGTCACGGCATGTACCGGCGGCGCGACACGCGCCGCGAGCGGCTGGTCGCCGAGATCGGGACCGAGCTGCGGCGCTACTCGGTCGACGCGCAGCACATCGGGCACGCCTTCGCCGGCCTGCACGGGCTCAACGCCACCGACCTGCAGGCGCTGATCGCGGTGATGGACGCCGAGCTGACCGGCCGGCCGATCACCCCCGGTCGCCTCGGCGAGCACCTCAACCTCTCGTCCGGCTCGGTCACCGCCCTGATCGACCGGCTGGAGCGCGCCGGGCACATCCGCCGCGACCGCGACACCGCCGACCGGCGCAAGGTCTTCCTGCACTACGCCGAGCGGGGCGCCGCGCTGGCCATGGACTTCTTCCGCCCCCTGGGCCGGCGCACCGACGACGTGATGGCCGGCTTCAGCGACGACGAGCTGGAGGTGGTGCACCGGTTCATGACCGCGATGACCACCTCGATGAGGGAGCACCGCGACGCGGTGCGCGCGGCCCGCGACGAGCCGGCCCGGCGCGCGAACGGCTGACGTCGTGCTCGACCGGCTGGCAACCCGCCTCGCCACCGCCGCGCTGCGGTTGCCGCCCGCGCGCACCCGTCGGGTCACCCTCACCCGGGGCATCCCGGTGCGGGTCCGCGACGGGGTGCCGCTGCGCACCGACCACTACGCCCCGGCCCTGCCCGGCGCGCCGACGGTGCTGATTCGCACCCCGTACGGGCGGGGCGGCCCCATGCGGCTGCTCGGCCGGCTCGCTGCCGAGCGTGGCTTCCACGTGGTGATCCAGTCCTGCCGTGGCACGTTCGGCTCCGGTGGCACCTTCGCCCCGCTCGTGCACGAGCGCGAGGACGGCCTCGACACCCTCGACTGGCTGCGCCGCCAGCCCTGGTGGTCCGGCGCCTTCGGCATGTTCGGCGCCAGTTACCAGGGCTTCGTGCAGTGGGCCCTCGCCGCCGACGCCGGGGAGGAACTGCGCGCGATGGTCGCGGTGGTGACCGCCTCGGGCACCCGCGACTCGACGTACGCCGGGGAGTCCTTCGCCCTGGACACCGTCCTCACCTGGGCCGAGCTGCTCCAGGCGCAGACCGTGCCGTGGCTGGCCCGGCAGTGGGAACTCAAGCGCGGCCAGCCCCGGCTGGTCGCGGCGCTGGCCCACCTGCCACTGGCCGAGGCGGACCGGGTGGCCACCGGCGTCACCGTGCCGTTCTTCCAGGAGTGGCTGCGCCACCACACCCCGGACGCCGACTACTGGCGGGCGCGCGTCTTCGGCGACCGGATCGCCGGGGTCGACGCGCCGGTGGCGATGGTGAGCGGCTGGCACGACATCTTCCTGCCGGCCCAGCTGCGCGACTTCGCGGCGCTGCGCGCGGCCGGCGCCCGTCCCCGGCTGACCGTCGGGCCGTGGACCCACGGCAGCCCCGGGCTCTTCCTCGCCGCGCTGCGCGACGGGCTGGACCACCTCGACGCCCACCTCGCCGGGCGGCTGCCGCAGGCGTCGACCGGTGCCGGTGCGAGCGCCCGCGTGCGGGTGCACGTCGGCGGCGCCGGCGGCGGGTGGCGGGACCTGCCCGACTGGCCGCCCCCGGCGGTGCCGACGCGGTGGCACCTGCACCCGGCGGGCGGGCTGAGCGCCGCCGCACCGGTCCCGTCGGCGCCGGACGGCTTCCACTACGACCCGGCCGACCCGACGCCCTCGCTCGGCGGCCCGCTGCTCGTCGCGCAGCGGGCCGGGCCGGTGGACAACCGCCCGGTCGAGGCCCGGCCCGACGTGCTCACCTTCACCAGCGCCCCGCTCGACGCGCCCGTCGAGGTGATCGGCCCGGTCCGCGCCGAGATCCACCTGCGCAGCGAGCTGTCCCACCTGGACGTCTTCGTGCGACTGTGCGACGTGGACCGGCGCGGCCGGTCCTGGAACGTCTGCGACGGGCTGGTCCGGGTCGCGCCCGACCGGTTCCCCGCCGACGCGGCGGGCGTGGTGCGCGTGCCGGTGGAGCTCTGGCCCACGGCGCACCGGTTCGCGTCGGGGCACCGGCTGCGGGTGCAGGTCTCCGGCGGTGCCCATCCCCGCTACGCGCGCAACCCCGGCACCGGCGAGCCCCTCGGCACGGCGGTCACACTGCGTGCCGGGTGGCGGGAGATCCTGCACGATCCACAGTGTCCGTCCGCGGTGGTCCTGCCGATCTTGCCGCCGGCCCCACAGCTTCTTCCCAGCGGAAAAAACCCGTCCTGAGCTGGGCATTCATCAATCGATGGGGCTATGGTTGGGCCAATGCCCGACGATGTGCATCAATCGGTCGGGCCCGCGCGTCAGGCTCCGACACCGCCTACGCGGTGTCACTTTGGTGCCCGGCCTCCACCCATCCCCGAGGGGGAACCCATGACGCGGGCACCGCAAAACCTGTTGGCCGTCCGCCGCCTGCTGCTCGATCACCTCAACGTCGACCCCGACACCGTCCGCGGTCAGGACCTCGAACCCGCCGAGGTCGGCATCGTCGGCGACCCCGCCCACCGGGGCGGCTACCACTGCGGCTCCGACCGGGTGGTGACCGGGGACTACTCCGTCGTCGAATCGCCCCGGGACTCCGCCGGCCTGACCCTCGACGCGGCGGCGCTCGACGTCGGCCTCTTCGAGGTCCGCGCCGGCGGCCGTACGCACAACCTGCGCAGCTTCTCCACCTGGTGCGTCGCGCAGTGCGCAGGCGGCACCCCGGACAGCCGGGACATCCGCGAGATCATCTACTCCCCGGACGGCGAGGTCGTCCGACGCTGGGACCGCCTGCGCAAACGGACCAGCGGGGACAGCTCCCACCTGTGGCACACCCACTTCAGCTTCTTCCGCGACTCGATCAAGGCGAACCGGGACCAGACCCCGCTGTTCCGCCGCTACCTGACGACCATCGGATTGATCGCACCGCCAGCAGAGGAGTCCGACATGGAACAGACCGACAAGCTCGCCTACAACACCGGAGTGCCCACCCGTACGGTCGGCCACGTCCTCGCCGACCTGGAGAACCTGCGCAACTGGCTGATCTCGCCCGTCGGGACCGAGGGTCTGCTGACCCCGCCACTGGCGGAGTCGCCGTTGATGCTCCTGCTGGCGATGGCGCGGGCCTATCCGGCCCTGGTCGCCCAGGTCAAGGCCCTGTCCGAGGGCGACTTCAGCGACGAGCAGGCGATCGTCGCCGGTGTGCTCGCCGGTCTCTCGCCGGAGCAGATCGCGGAGGCGATCCCGCCCACCATCGCCCAGCAGGTCACCGACGAGCTGGCCCGCCGCCTGGCGGCCTGACCCCGCCGCGTCCCGCCGGCCGCCCGGCGGACTCGGCCACGCCGGAGCGACCGGCAGCGGGTGAAGCCGGCAACGACGGTGGCGCGACAGCTGTCGCGCCACCGTCGTTGCGAATGTCAGTCGTTCCTGGTCCGGGAGGCGCGACTCGCGCCGGCCCCGGTGGGCGTGCTGGTCGCGGCGATGAGTCTCGCCGGCATCGTCGGCGCGCTGTCGGCCACCAGACTCGGCCGTCGGATCGGCACCGCCCGGGCCATGCTCCTCGCGGCGGCGTTCACCGGGCCGCCGGCGTTGCTGATCCCGCTCGCCGGGCCCGGCGGCCGACTCGCCCTGCCGGCGATCGGCGGGATGCTGGTCAGCCTCGGCGTGGCGGTGGGCAACGTGCTCAAGGGCAGCTTCCGGCAGACCTAGCCGCCGCACCACCTGCCGGGCCGCGTCACCGTGAGCATGCACATGCTCAACTACGGCGAGATTCCGCTGGCTGCGGTGCTGGCCGGGGCGGTCAGCGCGGCCCACGGGGCCGGCACCGCGATGGCGGTGACGACGGGCTGGCTCGCGCTCACCCCGGCGATCCTGCTGATCGGGCCGCTACGGCGGCGACGGGACCTGCCCGCCGCGCCGAAGCGGCCCTGAAAACGCGCTGCGGCGGCGGCCGTCAGCCGGCCGCCGCCACCGGCACGGGATCTACAGCGGACGGACGTTGTCCGCCTGCGGACCCTTCTGACCCTGGGTCACCTCGAACTCGACCTTCTGGCCCTCGTTCAGCTCCCGGTAACCGCTCGACGCGATGGCCGAGTAGTGGACGAACACGTCCGGCCCTCCGCCATCCTGCTCGATGAAGCCGAAGCCCTTTTCCGAGTTGAACCACTTAACCGTGCCGGTTGCCATGCATCTCTCCCTGTTCCAAAGCGGGTGAACCTCGGTCGTCGACCGAATGATCGCCCGGTGCTACCCCGAGAGTAACTGGCCGAACCCGGATTCGCTGGCCGAAGTGCCGCAGGCGATGCGGTGAACTCTCGACGCGGGCGATGTGAAAGCCGCGCGGCACCCGGTCGGCTGGGGCATGCTTGCCCCGATGAGGGGTGCCACAGCCGACGCGCTGACAGAGATTGAGCAGGAGATCGACGCTCCCGGCGGCGGGCTGGACCGGCTCCGGCTGGTACGGATCCCGTTCGTGCCGGAGGTCCGGCTGCACCTCGCCGAGGACGCCATCGTCTGGTGGGCCCGGATGGAGGCGCAGGCCGGGCACGCCCTGCCCCCGCCGTACTGGGCCTCGGTCTGGGCCGGAGGCCAGGCCCTCGCCCGCCACCTGCTGGACCACCCCCACCTCGCGGCCGGCCGCCGGGTGCTCGACCTCGCGGCCGGATCCGGCCTGGTGGCGATCGCCGCCGCGCTCGCCGGCGCCGAGCGGGTGGTCGCGAACGACATCGACCCGTACGCGGTCGCGGCGGTCACCGTCAACGCCCGGGCCAACCACGTGACGGTCGCGGCCACCGGCGGCGACCTGCTCGACTCCGACCTCGACGGGGTGGACCTGCTGGTGGCCGGGGACGTGCTCTACGACGCGGCGATGGCGGCGCGGGTGCTGCCCTTCCTGCGCCGGGCCGCTGCCACGGGCACCGACGTGCTGGTCGGCGACCCCGGGCGGGGCCACCTGCCGGCGGGCGCGCTGGCGACGGTGGCCAGCTATCCCGTGCCGACCACCGAGCCCGCCGTGGACTCGCCCGTGCGCCGGGTGCAGGTGCTGCGCCCCCGGTGAGCCCCGGGGCCTCAGGGTCGACCCCGAGCCCGATACCAGGGGGCGGTGGGGGATCGGACCCGATGTCCCGGGTGGTCGGGCGGCCATAGCGTACGGGGCATGGCGGATTGGCTGACCCAGCTCGGAGAGCTCCCCACCACCCTGCTCATGGGGGTGCTCGGGGTGGTGATGCTCTTCGACGCCGTACCGCTGCTCGGGGTGCTGGTCCCCGGCGACGTGGCGATCCTGGCCGCGATGGGGGTGGGCGGCCCGACCACCGGCGCCGCCACCTTCGGTGTCGTGGTGGCCGGCTGCCTCGCCGGCTGGTCGCTGAGCTTCCTCGCCGGCCGCCGGTACGGCGACCGTTTGCGGCGCAGCCGCCTCGGCGACTGGATCGGGGAGGCGCGCTGGGCGGCGGCGGAGGGGATCCTCCAGCGCGGGGGCGGCCGGATGGTGCTGGTCGCGCCCTTCCTGCCGGTGTTCAACGCGCTGCTGCCACTGGCGGCGGGCGGGCTGCGGATGTCGTACCCGCGCTTCCTCGGCTGTGCGACGCTCGGCGCGGCGGCCTGGGCCGGTCTCTACCTGGCGCTGGGCACCGCCTCGCGGTCGCTCGCCGGGCTGTTGCCGGGGGAGTCCAGCCCCATGCTGGTGACCATGGCGGTCGGCCTGCTGCTGGCGGGTGCGGTGCTGATGGGCACGCGACGCCGACTGCGCGCGGTCACCGGGGCCTGACCCCGCCCGACGGGGAGCGGAAGTCGCCGGGGGGACCGGGGGACCGACGGGGGGAGCGGGGGGACCGATGGGGGGAGCGGGGGGACCGACGGGGGGAGCGGGGGGACCGACGGGGGGAGCGGGG
>NZ_JBFABA010000042.1:43110-49882 GCF_040640115.1 Micromonospora sp. NPDC023644
CGCCGCCCGGCCCCCGCGCCCCCCCGCGCGGGCCCCCCCCCCCCCCGCGGGCCCCCGCGCGCCCCCGCGGGGCGCCCGGGGGCCGGGCGCGGATCGCGCCCGGCCCCGCTGAGGTTCACCAGCCGCGGGCGCGCCACTGGGGCAGCGCGGGACGTTCCGCGCCGAGCGTGCTGTCCTTGCCGTGCCCCGGGTAGAACCAGGTCTCGTCGGGCAGCCGGTCGAAGAGCTTGTGCTCGACGTCGTCGATGAGCGCGGAGAACCGCTCCGGGTCCTGGTCGGTGTTGCCGACCCCGCCGGGGAACAGGCTGTCGCCGGTGAACAGGTGCGGCGACCCCGCCGGGTCGCGGTAGAGCAGCGCGATCGAGCCGGGGGTGTGGCCCCTGACGTGGATCACCTCCAGCGCGCACTCGCCCACCGGCACGCTGTCGCCGTCGGCGAGCGTCTCGGCCTCGATCGGCAGCCCGGCCGCGTCGTCGGCGTGCACCAGCGGGCGGGCGCCCGTCTTGGCGACCACCTCCTCCAGCGCCACCCAGTGGTCCATGTGCTGGTGGGTGGTGACCACCGTGGCCAGCCCCGCGTCGCCCACCAGCTCCAGCAGCCGGGGCGCCTCGTTGGCGGCGTCGATCAGCACCTGCTCGCCGGTGGCCCGGCAGCGCAGCAGGTAGGCGTTGTTGTCCATCGGGCCCACCGACACCTTCGTGATGGTGAGCCGGTCGAGCTCGCGTACGGCCGGCGTGCCGCCGGGCGTGACGTCTCCGCTGTAGGTCATGAGGTCGCCTATATCCATTCCGGTGGTTGCGGCAGGGGGCCGTCGGGGGTGACGGTCAGCACGGTGCCCGGGCTGCGGCCGATCAGCCAGGCGGCGAGTTCGGGGGCGGCGCCGGTGAGCGTGGGCGCCGCGGCCCGGTCGCCGACGACCAGTTCGTGCCGGCTGCCGTCGAAGCGCAGCACCATCGGCGGGACGTCGGCGCGGCCGGCGAGGTCGCCGGCCACCTCGTGCAGCAGCCGGTGGCCGAACGCCTCGGGCCAGTCGGCCGGCCGGTAGCCGGCGTCGAGGTCCACGTGGTGCACCTCGATCTCGCGCAGCCGGCCCCAGACCAGCATGGCCGCCGGCCAGGGGCCGCGCCGCGTCTGGACGGTGGCCGCCCACGCCTCGACCGGCATCGCGGTGACCGCCTCGGCGAACCGGACGGCGGAGCGGCGCAGGTCGTCCAGGTGGGCGGCGGGCGGGCGGGGCGCGCCGGCCTCGATGTCGGCGTCCCGGGCCGCCGCGGAGGCGTACATCGGGATCGGCTCGCCGGTGCGGGCCGCGGTGAGCAGGTTGACGAAGCCGTCGGCGTTGCGGGCCAGATGAGCCAGGACGTGCCCCCGGCTCCAGCCCGGCAGCAGCGACGCGCCGGCGAGGCCCGTGTCGTCGAAGGTGGCCGCGGTCCGCAGCAGGCGGTCCGTGGCCGCGTCCACCTCGCCCGTCAGCAGAAGCGGATCCATGGTCACCCACCGACCCTATCCGCCGGTGGGCCCCCCGTCGCCGGGGAAATCGCTTTCGGCGCGTCGCGGCGCGACCTACCGTCGGCGTCGAACGCGGCACCGGAACGGCGGGGGGAGGTGGTGACCATGCCGGTAGCAGCACGCGTGCGTCAACCCGCTCCGACACCGATGAGGATGCCATGACCATCGACCTGACCGCCCTCGGCTGGGACGCCGACCGGGCGGCACACGTACCACGACGCGGCGGCCACCGACCGGGCCGGGTGGCCCGGGTGGACCGCGGCGTCTGCACCGTGCTCTGCGCGGACGGCCCGGTCCGCGCCACCCTGGGCGGGGCGGTCCTGGCCGCCGCCGCCCGCGACCTGACTAACCTGCCGTGCGCGGGGGACTGGGTGCTGCTGGGCACCTGGCCCGACCGCAACGTCACCGTGGAGGCGGTGCTGCCCAGGCGCACCGCCCTCGTCCGGCGGACCGCCGGCAAGGACGCCAGCGGCCAGGTGCTGGCCGCCAACCTCGACGCCGCCGCCGTGGTGGAGCCGGTGCACCCCGAGCCGGACGTCGGCCGGATCGAACGGCTGCTCTCCCTGGCGCACGAGTCCGGCGCCCGGCCGCTGGTCGTGCTCACCAAGGCCGACCTGGCGGCCGACCCGCAGGCCGTCGCGCGCCAGCTCGCCGGGATCGCCCCGGGGGTGCCGGTGCTGGCCGTCAGCGCCGAGCACGGCACCGGGCTCGAACCGCTGCGCGCCGAGGTGGCGCCCGGCCGCACGCTCGGCCTGCTCGGCCCGTCCGGCGCCGGCAAGTCGAGCCTGGTCAACGCGCTGGCCGGGGCGGCGCTGATGCCCACCCAGGCGATCCGGCGCGTCGACGGCAAGGGCCGGCACGCCACCACCTGGCGGGCGCTGCTCTCGGTGCCCGGCGGCGGCGCCGTGCTGGACACCCCGGGTGTACGGGCGGTCGGCCTGCTGGACGGCTCGGCGGGGCTGGACCGGGCGTTCGCCGACATCGCCGAGCTGGCCACGGGCTGCCGGTACGCCGACTGCGGGCACGACGGGGAGCCCGCGTGCGCGGTGCGCGAGGCGTTGGAGAGCGGCGAGCTGCCGACGCGGCGCTGGGAGAGCTGGCGCCGGTTGCAGCGGGAGGTGGCGTACGAGAGCCGGCGGCGGGAGACGCGGCTGGCCGCGGAGCGGCGCGGCGGCTGGCGCTCCGGGCGGCGGCGGACCGCCCGCCCCTGACGGGCGTACGCGTGGGCGGGGCCGGTCGTCGACCGGCCCCGCCCGTTTCTTCGGGCGCGGCGGACCGGTTCCTCCGTCACGGCGGACCGGTTCCTCCGTCACGGCGGACCGGTTCCTCCGTCACGGCGGACCGGTTCCTCGGTCACGGCGGACCGGTTCCTCGGTCACGGCGGACCGGTTCCTCGGTCACGGCGGACCGGTTCCTCGCGCGCGGCGGACCGGGCTGAGCTGGGGGAACGTGCCGGCGAGGGAAGTTGTCGTACCTCGGGGCTAGAGTTGCCGAGGCGCCTTTCTGCGCGCCCACCACCACTCAGACAACCGCTCAGACCAGCCTCGGAGCGGACAATTCCTCCTCATCTTCTTCACCCGGGAGTACACGGACAGTGGCCGACCGACTGATCATCCGTGGCGCGCGCGAGCACAACCTGCGTGACGTCAGTCTCGACCTGCCCCGGGACGCCCTGATCGTGTTCACGGGGCTCTCCGGGTCGGGCAAGTCGAGCCTGGCCTTCGACACGATCTTCGCCGAGGGGCAGCGCCGCTACGTCGAGTCGCTGTCGTCGTACGCGCGGCAGTTCCTCGGCCAGATGGACAAGCCGGACGTCGACTTCATCGAGGGCCTGAGCCCGGCGGTCTCCATCGACCAGAAGTCCACCTCGCGCAACCCGCGCTCGACGGTGGGCACCATCACCGAGGTCTACGACTACCTCCGCCTGCTCTTCGCCCGCATCGGCGAGCCGCACTGCCCGGTCTGCGGCGAGCGGATCTCCCGGCAGACCCCGCAGCAGATCGTCGACCGGGTCCTCGCGATGGCCGAGGGCACCAAGTTCATGGTGCTCTCGCCTGTGGTGCGCGGCCGCAAGGGCGAGTACGTGGACCTCTTCGCCGAGCTCCAGGCCAAGGGCTACGCGCGGGCCCGGGTCGACGGCGTGGTGCACCCGCTGACCGAGCCGCCGAAGTTGAAGAAGCAGGAGAAGCACACCATCGAGGTGGTGATCGACCGCCTCACGGTCAAGGCGAGCGCCAAGCAGCGGCTGACCGACTCGGTCGAGGCCGCCCTGGGCCTGTCCAACGGCCTGGTCCTGCTCGACTTCGTCGACCTGCCCGAGGACGATCCGGAGCGCGAGCGGCGCTACTCCGAGCACCTGGCCTGCCCCAACGACCACCCGCTCGCGATCGAGGACCTGGAGCCCCGGGTCTTCTCCTTCAACGCGCCCTACGGCGCGTGCCCCGAGTGCACCGGCCTCGGCACCAAGAAGGAGGTCGACCCCGAGCTGGTCGTCCCCGACCCGGAGCGCACCCTGCGCGAGGGCGCGATCCAGCCCTGGTCGACCGGGCACAACCTGGAATACTTCCTGCGCCTGCTGGAGGCCCTCGGCGCGGCCGAGCACTTCGACGTCGACACGCCCTGGCGGGCGCTGCCGTCGCGGGCGCAGAAGACGATCCTGCACGGCTCCGACGACCAGGTGCACGTGCGCTACCGCAACAAGTTCGGCCGCGAGCGCTCCTACTACACCGGCTTCGAGGGCGTGGTGCAGTGGATCGAGCGCCGACACACCGACACCGAGTCGGAGTGGTCGCGCGAGAAGTACGAGGGCTACATGCGCGACGTGCCCTGCGCGGCCTGCGGGGGCGCCCGGCTCAAGCCCGAGGTGCTCGCGGTCACCCTGGCCGGCAGGAGCATCGCCGAGGTCTGCAACCTGTCCGTCGGCGAGGCCGCCGACCTGCTCGCCGGCATCGAGCTGACCGACCGGCAGAAGATGATCGCCGAGCGGGTGCTGAAGGAGATCAACGCCCGGCTGAAGTTCCTGCTCGACGTCGGTCTCGACTACCTGTCCCTGGACCGCCCGGCCGGCACCCTCTCCGGCGGCGAGGCGCAGCGCATCCGGCTGGCCACGCAGATCGGCTCCGGCCTGGTCGGCGTGCTCTACGTCCTCGACGAGCCGTCGATCGGGCTGCACCAGCGCGACAACCACCGGCTGATCGAGACCCTGGTCCGGCTGCGCGGCCTGGGCAACACGCTGATCGTCGTCGAGCACGACGAGGACACGATCCGCACCGCCGACTGGATCGTCGACATCGGCCCGGGCGCGGGCGAGCACGGCGGCAAGATCGTGCACAGCGGCTCCGTGCCGGCGCTGCTGGAGAACCCGGAGTCGGTGACCGGGGCCTACCTGTCGGGCCGCCGGTCGATCCCGACGCCGCAGGGGCGCCGTCCGCAGACCCCGGAGCGGGAGCTGGTGGTGCACGGCGCGCGCGAGCACAACCTGCGCAACCTGACCGTGTCGTTCCCGCTGGGCCAGCTCATCGCCGTCACCGGGGTCAGCGGCTCCGGCAAGTCGACGCTGGTCAACGACATCCTCTACGCGGTGCTGGCCAACCAGATCAACGGGGCCCGGCTGGTGCCCGGCCGGCACACCCGGGTCTCCGGGCTGGAGCACGTCGACAAGGTGGTCGGCGTCGACCAGTCGCCGATCGGCCGCACCCCCCGGTCCAACCCGGCGACCTACACCGGGGTCTGGGACCACGTCCGCAAGCTCTTCGCCGAGACCACCGAGGCCAAGGTCCGGGGGTACGGCCCCGGCCGGTTCTCGTTCAACGTCAAGGGCGGCCGCTGCGAGGCGTGCTCCGGGGACGGCACCATCAAGATCGAGATGAACTTCCTGCCCGACGTGTACGTCCCGTGCGAGGTCTGCAAGGGCGCCCGCTACAACCGGGAGACCCTGGAGGTGCACTACAAGGGCAAGACCGTCTCCGACGTGCTGGAGATGCCGATCGAGGAGGCGGCCGAGTTCTTCTCCGCCATCCCGGCCATCCACCGGCACCTCAAGACGCTGGTCGACGTCGGCCTCGGCTACGTCCGGCTCGGCCAGCCCGCGCCCACGCTCTCCGGCGGCGAGGCGCAGCGGGTCAAGCTCGCCTCCGAGCTGCAGAAGCGCTCTACCGGGCGGACGGTCTACGTCCTCGACGAGCCGACCACCGGCCTGCACTTCGAGGACATCCGCAAGCTGCTGATGGTGCTCGAGGGGCTGGTCGACAAGGGCAACACGGTCATCACCATCGAGCACAACCTCGACGTGATCAAGACGGCCGACTGGCTGATCGACATGGGCCCCGAGGGCGGTCACCGGGGCGGCACGGTGCTCGCCACCGGCACCCCCGAGGAGGTCGCCGAGGTGCCCGACAGCCACACCGGCCAGTTCCTGCGGCAGGTGCTCAAGCTCGACGGCGAGGCGAAGGGCGCGGCGGCGGCCACCTCCCGGGCGGCCAAGGCCAACGGCACGAAGTCCCGCGCCCGGAAGGTGCCGGCCGGGGCACGCTGACCGCACACCCCCCGACCGTCGGCACGGGGGCGCACCGCCGACCGGGGCCGGCCGGGCGGGCCGTCGGGCCTGCCCGGCCGGCCCCGCGGTCGCCGATCGGGTGAACCGTCGGGCAGAGTGATCCGTGTAACCGAGTGTGGCCGCGGATCATGACCAGGCGGCGGCAGCCGAGAGAAGGGCGAGGCATGAGTGACGATCAGGGGCTGACCGGGCCGGCGACGCGGACGCGACGCGCCCTCCTCACGGGCGCGGGCGCCGTCGGCGCGGCGGTGGTCCTGGCCGCGTGCGGCAGCGACGACTCCGGCGACGGGGCGGCCCCGACCAGCGGCGGCCCGGCGGTGCCCAGCACCGGTGACGCCGGCGGCGGCGACCGCGAGGGCGCGCAGTCGCTGGCCCGCACGGCGGACATCCCGGTGGGCGGCGGCGCCGTCTATCCCGCCCAGGGCGTGGTGATCACCCAGCCCCGCGAGGGCGAGTTCAAGGGGTTCGACTCCATCTGCACCCACCAGGGCTGCCCGGTGACGAACGTCGACGGCGGCACCATCAACTGCACCTGCCACTTCAGCAAGTTCTCGATCGAGGACGGCTCGGTGAAGGGCGGCCCGGCCACCAAGCCGCTTCCGCCGAAGAACGTGAAGGTCACCGGCGACCAGATCTCGCTGGCCTGACCGGTCAGGCGGGGCGGCGGGCCCCCGCCCGGGGGCCCGGCCCCCCCGACAGGACGGGAGA
>NZ_JBFABA010000043.1:0-48149 GCF_040640115.1 Micromonospora sp. NPDC023644
GGAGCGGGGCGATTGGAACCGAGCAATCGCGGTGGTCGGTGCTGCTGCGGAGTGCTACAGCACCGACCACGAGCGCCATAACGCACACCTGTGGCGGTGAGGACCTACGGCAGCGGGCACGGTCCGGAGATGGTGGAGCGCAGTGTCTCCTCGGCCGCCTGGTCCGAGACCGGGATGGGTCGAGCGCCGAAAGGGACGAGGGAATCCGACCTCGCCAGCGGAGCGGCTTGCGGCGCTTGCATCCACAGGAACATCGGGATGGCAATTCGGTCCGGCTATGTCGCCTACTTCACCGCCTGCATCGGCTGACCGGTCAAGAAGCTGTAACCGACAGTAGCCAAGATCATGACGCCGAAGGCTGCGAAAGCTATGCCAATCAGCCGTTCCAGCAGGATGAAGCGCGCTAGACGCTCCTCGTGCGGGACGTCTGGTAGCCGGCGCCATGGCGGAACTCGCTGTAGCACGCTCGCGGTGGACATCGATCGCCGCACGTGCCATTCCGTCACGCCGCGAAAGTTGGTGGCCAAGGCGACGCCTACGAGGCTCACAGCCGGACCGATGATGACAGCCGCCAGGACACGCCATGTCTCCATCTGGTTCCCTCCGGTGTGGTTACCGGATCTTAGTTGGCCACCCCGGCAATTGGGTGACCAAGTGAGTGACGATCGGCGCGGACGGCCCCGGGGTCAAGCAGACGGGCGTCGGACTTCACCTCGATCGAGCGATCCGTGGTGAGCCGGTGCCACCGCTCGCCGATGCACTTGTCGAACTCGCTACGGACGCCGACACCTGATGCCGCGACGGTCGAACCGTCTGCGTCAGCCTGGGCCAGTGGGACAAGGAGTTCCCGAACCAACTCGTCCTGGCCGTGGGCGAGCTCGGGTGAGGCAGCCGAGAGGCAGCGAACGCAACAACAATCGGCGGCGGGCGACACGGGACAGCAAGATGGCCATACTCGGCACCACCAGTGGCGCCCAAGTGCATCTAACGGTGGCGCTCGTCCCGTTTCACACCGAAGGCATCTGCTTGCTCCACCTCGGACCCGACGGGCACCGATCGCAGTCCGGCAGGCCGCAAGCGTGCACGTTAGCCGCCAGGTGGATCGATTCTGTCCCGGGGCAATCCATCCGGCTGCACTCCGTCGAGCCGTTCTCGTGGAGCGTCATGACGCCGAGGCACGACGGGGAGAAATTGACCCCGGCCGGACGACGAGCCATTCGAACCTCGCGCGGGTGACTAACTGAGTGACGATCAGGGGGCGATGCTTCGCCGACCGTAGCCTAGCGGACCGACAGTAGGTCAAGATCATGCCGTTTCCTCAACATCAACTATGCAACGGCCCTGTGCGAGCACACTGCTGATCCGCATCACTCGGCCTGCAAACTATGGAGTCGCCGCGTCGGGACTTAAGCTCGCGTCATGGGACTCTTGACCTTCAACATCAACGTCACCCTGGACGGGTGTGTCGACCATCAGGAGGGAATCGCCGACGACGAGACACGCGCCTTCTTCACCCGCCTCATGAACGAGGCCGGGGCGATGCTGTGGGGCCGCGTCACCTACGAGATGATGGAGAGCTACTGGCCGGCGGTCGCCCGCGGCGACGAGGTGGCACCGCCGGCGATGCGCGAGTGGGCGGTCAAGCTGGAGGCCAAACCAAAATACGTGGTGTCGTCCACGCGAAAGGACTTCCCGTGGACCAACAGCCACCACATCACCGGCAACCTGCGCGCGGGCGTGCAGAAGCTCAAGGACGCGACCCCGGCCGGCGTGCTCCTCGGTAGCGGCAAGCTCGCGACCGAGCTGGACCGGTTGGAACTGATCGACGAGTACAAGTTCCTCGTCCACCCCAGGATCGCCGGCCACGGCCCGACCCTGTACCAGAGTGGGCTGCCCAGCACGCGACGGCTCGAGCTGGTCTCGGCGAAGCCGCTCCGTGGCGGTGCGGTTGCCATGCACTACCGGCGCGCGCGCTGACTCAGGGCAGTCCCTTCGCGCCAAGCTCGCGGGCCGCGCGTCGTCGGTAGCCTTCTCGCCGCGCAACACGGCGTGCCCGCTGCACGAATCGGGTCTGCCCGGTAGGCGGTGCGTGAGGCCCGGCCGTTTTCATTAGTGAGTGGTTCTCTCGAACCGACCGGCGAAGGTGATCGCGAACGCGTTGAGCGCGGGCTTCCACTCATCATTCAGCGTGCCCGAACCCAGCGCGTCGAGCGAGCGCCCGCACGGTCGCACGATGGACGCCAAACCGCTTCACCCCACATTCCAGAAAGGGAGGTGGCGTTTCTGCTTGCGTACGGCGGTGAGGTTCAGCATCGGTCAGCGGGTGGGTGACGACCGGACGTGGGGATGTCCGCCTCTGCTGTTACTTTGCCGGCCGTGAATGACCAGTTGACGTGGATCGACCGGATCATCGAGGTGACCGGGTGGCGCCACGAGCCCGAGGGTGGTGCCGGCTGGGAGCAGGTGGAAGCGGAACTGGGCGTGGCGCTGCCGTCGGACTTCAAGGAGCTGTGTCGACGGTTCGTGCCGGGGGCGTTCTACGCGTACCTGGACCTTCTGCGGCCGACCGACGACCACGCGCAGCCGCTGCTTCGGACGTGGGCCTCATGTCGGCAGTGGGCAGCCGGGCATGAGTCCGCGCGGCTGTGGGCCCCCTACGAGATGTACGAGCCCGACAAGGGATCGGGGCTCATCCAGTGGGGCAGCGATCAGACCGAGGGGGAGTACTACTGGCTGGCGGACCGCTCGGTGGAGCCCGACCGGTGGCCTGTGGTCGCGCGGTGGGACGGCATCGAGCCGTGGCACCAGCTCGACATGTCGACGGCCGAGTTCGTCTACCGGGTGATCGCGGATCCGGAGTTCAAGCCGTTCACGGTGGCCGATCCACCGCGGCGACCCTTCTACCTGCCGCACTGGGCGCCGCCCCTGATGAGCGCCGACGACTGGGACGCTCTCACCGACCCGAATCGCAACAGCTGAACCACGTCCTCGGGGCCGCTGCCGTTCGGGGAGAACAGTCAGCGGCCCGCCCGGCTTTGCTCCGAAGCCGTGTTGGCGTACCTCTGTGGAGTTGCCGCCATCCCCGCGAGCTCGGGACGGGGGCGCCGCGGCCGCCTCCACCGGGGAGGCGACCGCGGCGCCGTCCACGCTACGCACACCATCGCGCTCTGCCGTCTGCGACGGCCTTGGGTCTGAATGCTGGTGCGCGGCTGCGGCTCAGACGCCGCAGGAGACCGTGGCGCCTCCGCCGGAGAGCAGGTCGCTTCGGGACCAGCCCGACACGCCGGTCGCGCGGTTGTGCAGGTAGGTCCAGCGGGCGCCGTCGTGCCCGGTCCGCCAGCAGCGGAACGTCGCGGTCTGACCGGGCTGGCCCTGGCCGCGTGAGGTGCAGTCGGGGCCGGGCCCGGTGCGGATGTTGATGCCGGTCCCGGCGAACGTGCCGTTGACCTGCGGCTCGAAGCTGGCGATCCCCTGCGGGCAGGACGCCTGGGCCGGAGCGGCGACCGCCAGCACGGCGGCGCTGCCCAACATGACGGCGGCGATCGAGATGCGTGCGAGTCTCATGCGGATCTCCTCGACGATGTGACGGACTGTGGGGTCAGCCGTGTCGGTGGATGCGGGATCAGAAGTGGGGATCGAGACCGCTGCCCCAGGTGTACGAACCGGTGGCGGACAGCCGGAAGTCACACTGGATGTGGTACGACCAGCCGCCGTTCTCCTCGGTGAGGTAGCTGTGGTGCCGGTAGGTTCCGGCGCTGGGGACCCCGGGCCAGAGTTGGTCCGTCCAGGTGTACGTGCCGGGCAGGATGCGGCCGGTGTAGGTCTCGCACGGTGCCGATGTGGGGAAGGTCCACCAGCCGTAGGTGCCGTCCCTGAGCGTGATCTCGCGGCTGACGAGTGCGACCGGCATCCCGCTGTTCGGCGCGGCGGTCAGGTCCTGGGTCTTCTGGTTGTAGGCCACGTCGGCGGCCCGCGCCGTGCCGGGCAGGACCGGCAGCATGGCGAGGACCAGGGCCGCGGCGGTGGCCCGGTAGAGTCGCTTTGCCCACGAGCGCATGATTTTCCCTTCTCAGTGCTGTCGCTTCGGATGAGCCGACTTCCTGAGACGAGACTGCCCGCCGCATCCACACTTGTCATTGCGGCGGGGTGCACAGGTGTTTAGTCTCCGTGCACGGTTGGGAGCTGCTGGCGAAACTCGGTGGGCGATTGGCCGTAACGGGCGCGGAACGCCTGGCTGAAATGCGCGGCGCTGGTGAATCCCCACCGCGCGGCGGTCGCGTTGATCGTGCGGGCGGCGAGCCGGGGCTCGGCGAGGTCGCGTCGGCACCGCTCGAGGCGCTGTTCGCGGATCCAGCCGGCGACGGTGTGCTCCTCCTGCTGGAACAGCTTGTGGAGGTAGCGCACGGAGATGTGGTGCGCTGCGGCGATCACCTCCGGGGTCAGGCCCGGGTCGCCGAGATGGTCGCGGATGAAGGCGTGGATGCGGGCGGTCAGCGCCCGCCGGCGCGCGTCCGCGGGGACGACCTTCCGGGTGTCCAGCGCGTCGGCCAACGCCGTGATCAGCACGTCGAGCGTCAGGGTGGCCACCCGCGCGGTCTCGGCCGGGGTCAGTTCGTCCATCTGGTCGGCGAGCTGTAGCAGGAAACGCGACGACAACGCGCCGACGCCGCGGGCGCCGGAGATGCGGACGGCGCTCAGTTCACGCAGTTCCCGGGGAGGAAACGGCAGCAGAGCCCGGGGGAAACGCAGGAGCAGCATCCGGCTCGTCGAATCGTCCGGCCGGAGTTCGGCCACGTACGGACGCGAGGTGTCGTAGAGCACGAGATCCCCGGCGCCGAACTCCGCACGTCTGCCGTCCTGCGTCAGCGTGCCGCTGCCACTGACCATGCAGCTCACCTTGAACACTTCCGGGTCGGCCTGCCGGATCAGCCGGGGCGTGCGGCGCACCGAGTGCGCCATCGTCGTCATCAGGGTCGCCTGCACCGGGCCGAACTCGCTGATGCCGACCCGCGCCTCGAATCCGGTCTCCGCCTGCCGCTCCCGGGCCAGGTCGTACGGCACCCAGAGCGTCGCGCTGACCTCGCGCCAGAAGGCGAACCGGTCGCCCGGCGAGACGTCGGCAGTGCTGACAACGTCCATCGACCAACCATAGTGACCAGCCCGGGCGAGCCCGTCGAATCAAGCCCCGCCGGCGGCCATGTCGAAGCCCTGCTGCCAGGGGGAGCGAGCGTACGGCCGCGTCGTGGGCCTGGTCCGAGCCGCCGGCCTTCGGGCATCGTGGACGGCGCCTCTGTGGGCCGCACGGTGTCAACCGAGGTCGTACGGATCCCGGGCAGCCAGTGCCGCGGCCTCCGACAACCCGAGGCGGCCGGCGACCCGCCGCCGCGACCGGACCTGGGCGCGCGTTCGTGGCCGGTACTTCGGCTCCCGCGAGCATCCGCAGACCTGGAAACCCTCGTAGCGCAGCCCCGCCCCGAGAACCGCCGCGACCGCAGCCCATCCGGAGTCGTTCCGCCGGCGGGGGGCCGCGAAGTCGTGTCCGGCGAAGACCATCGGCTGCCGACACGAGGTGCAGAGGTGCTTGGCGTCGTCCCAGGCGTACTTGTGACTACGGCGGCACGACACGCACACGTAGTGGACCTTGTAGGTGATCTCGGCGTATCGGCACATGTCCGCATGGTAGTGGCGCGCCGAGGCCGGCGGGAGAAGCTGTCGACAGCACCGCCGTGACCATTCATGGCGAGCAAAAAGCAAAGGCAGGGAGATCGTCAGCTCCCCGCCACTCTCAACATATAACGCACCCGGGGCCTTGCGGCAAGACCCGGGTCGTGCCTCAGAATCGTCGGCCGAGGGCAGAACCTGCCTAATCAAGAGATTCGTGACGTACGCGTGCTGTTGTCGGCGTATGGGCGCGCAGGGACGTCGAACCGCAGGGCCCGCGAACCGGCGCGGGGGTGCGGGCGTACGCGCCGCCGGATGCGTGGAGCGGCTGGCCGGATCTCGATCCTGAATGAGAGGTTCCATGATTGACGTGATCGTGGTCGGCGGTGGCCCGACCGGCTTGATGCTGGCCAGCGAGTTGCGGCTGCACGGCGTGCGCGCGCTCGTGCTGGAGAGGGAGGCGGAGCCGACCAGGTACGTCCGCGCGCTCGGCCTGCACGCGCGCAGCATCGAGGTGCTGGATCAGCGCGGGCTGCTGGAGCGGTTCCTCGCGCTCGGCAAGCAGTACCCGGTCGGTGGGTTCTTCGCCGGCATCGCCAAGCCGCCGCCGGACCGGCTGGACACCGCACACCCGTATGTCCTCGGCATCCCGCAGCCCACCACCGACCGCCTGCTGGAGGAGCGCGCCACGGAACTCGGCGCCGAGCTCCGGCGGGGCTGCGAGCTGGTGGGGCTGAGCCAGGACGACGACGGGGTGAGCGCCGAGCTGGCCGACGGCACGCGGCTGCGCTCGCGCTACCTCGTCGGCTGCGACGGCGGGCGTAGCACGGTGCGCAAGCTGCTCGGCGTCGGCTTCCCGGGCGAACCCACGCGGGTCGAGACGCTGCTGGGCGAGATGGAGGTGACCGAGGACCCGGAGACGGTGGCGGCCGTGGTGGCCGAGGTCCGCAAGACCCAACTGCGGTTCGGCGTCGGCCCTCTCGGGGACGGGGTGTACCGCGTCGTCGTGCCGGCCGAGGGGGTGGCAGAGGACCGCACGGTCCCGCCGACCATCGAGGACTTCCGGCGGCAGCTGCGGGTGTTCGCCGGCACCGACTTCGGCGTGCACTCACCGCGCTGGCTCTCCCGCTTCGGCGACGCCACCCGGCTGGCCGAGCGCTACCGGGTCGGCCGGGTGCTGCTGGCCGGCGACGCGGCGCACATCCACCCGCCCACCGGTGGGCAGGGGCTCAACCTCGGCATCCAGGACGCGTTCAACCTCGGCTGGAAACTGGCCGCCGAGGTGAACGGTTGGGCACCGGAAGGGCTGCTGGACAGCTACCACACCGAGCGGCACCCGGTGGCCGCCGACGTGCTGGACAACACCCGCGCGCAGATGGAGCTGCTCTCCACCGAGCCGGGCCCCCGGGCGGTGCGCCGGCTGCTGTCGGAGCTGATCGACTTCCAGGACGTGAACCGGTACCTGACCGAGAAGATCACCGCCATCGCGATCCGCTACGACTTCGGCGAGGGGCACGAACTGCTCGGCACGCGGATGCGCGACGTCGGCTTGACGCGGGGCCGCCTCTACGGGCTGCTGCACGCTGGTCGCGGACTACTCCTCGACCGGACCGGCCGGCTCTCGGTCGCCGGGTGGGCCGACCGGATCGACCACGTCGTCGACGGCAGCGAGGAACTGGACGTGCCCGCCGTGCTGCTGCGGCCGGACGGTCACGTGGCCTGGGTCGGCGAAGACCAGGCAGATCTCCTCCACCGGATGCCGAGGTGGTTCGGCGTCCCCGTCAGCTGAGCGCCGTTCGAGCCCTGATCAGCGCGCGTCGACGAGCGGGCCCTCGTCGCGGGACAGCCGGATGAGCAGGTCCCGCAGGTGCCTCGCCTCGTCCGGGTCCGTGCCGCCTCCGTAGAGACTGGCGACGGCGGCCCCGTCCGCGGCGAGGGTGATGAGCCGCACCCGGTCCGGGTCCAGGCCGTCGGCGTCCAGGGCCTCGCTCCAGATCCGGTTGTCCTCATGCAGGAACTCGGCCACGGCCGGAACGCCGGCCAGCGTGGCGGCCAGGATGACGTGCTCCGGGACGGTCGAACCGTCGCCCAGCCCGTCGAAGGTCGCCCTGACGTAACCGCGTACCAGCCGGCCCCGGGCGTGGTCGCGCGGATCGACGGCGGCGTGCACGGCGGTCGTGAACTGCTCCGCCAGGTCGCGGGCCAGCTCCAGCAGCAGCTGTTCCCGAGTGCGGAAGTGGTGCAGCAGCCCGCCCTTGGAGACCCCGGCGGTGCGGGCGATGAGATCCAGGCTGACGCGCGCACCGTGTGCGACGACAGCGCGGGCGGCGGCATCCAGCACCACCCGGCGGGTCCTGGCGGTGTCACGTTCGCGAGGCGGCATGCCCGTGTCCTCCGTTCCTGAGCTTTCCGACCGCGCCGCTGGGGTGTCGGGCGCGTCACCACCTTAGCCGACCAAATGGCTTGCACAGCCGACCATTTGGTCCGTAGCTTGGCGGCATGAGCAATGCGGATCTGGCACCCGACGCTGCCACCGCCACCGCCACCGCCACCGCCGCCGGCGGGCGCGCCGGCTTCCAACAGTGGGCCGCCCTGGCCGCGTTGACCCTGGCCGTCACGCTGCTGGCCGTCGACGGCACCGTGCTGGCGCTGGCCGTGCCCGCACTGGTCGCGGAGCTGGAGCCCACCGCCACGCAGCTGCTGTGGATCGGCGACGCCTACTCCTTCGCCCTCGCCGGCCTGCTGATCAGCATGGGGACGCTGGCCGACCGCATCGGGCGCAAGCGGCTACTGCTGATCGGCGTCGCCGGCTTCGGCGCCGCGTCGCTGCTGGCGGCCTTCGCTCCCAGCGCCGGCTGGCTGATCGCGGCCCGGGTGCTGCTCGGCGTGGCGGGCGCGACGCTCATGCCCTCGACGCTGTCGATCGTGCGCAACATCTTCACCGAGGCGCGTCAGCGCACCCGCGCCGTCGCCGTCTGGTCCGCCGGTGCCTCCGGCGGCGCGGCGCTCGGCCCCCTGGTCGGTGGAGTCCTGCTGGAGCACTACTGGTGGGGCTCCGTCTTCGTGATCAACGTCCCGGTCATGCTGCTGGTGCTGGCCGGCGTCGCCGCCCTGGTGCCCGAGTCGCGCGACCCGCGTCCCGGGCGCTTCGACCTGCTCAGCGCCCTGCTGTCGGTGGCGGCGATCGTCGCCCTGGTCTGGGCCGTCAAGCACGCCGCCACCGCCGGCCTCGACCTGGCCGGAGTCGGCGCGGCCGCGGCCGGCCTCGTCGGCGCGGTGCTGTTCGTGCGCCGTCAGCGCCGCCTGTCCGCCCCGCTCGTGGACCTCACGCTGTTCGCCCGTCCGGTCTTCACCGGCACCGTCGTCGCCAGCCTGATCGCCATCTTCGCCTTCAGCGGCCTGCTGTTCTTCTTCTCCCAGTACCTGCAACTCGTGCGCGGCTACTCGCCGCTTCAGGCGGGCCTGCGTGAACTGCCGCTGACCCTGGCCTCCATCGCGGTCGTCGCCATCGCCGCTGCCGTGCTCGCCCGCCTCGGCGTCGGCCGTGCGCTCAGCGTCGCGCTGCTGACCGCGGGCGCGGGCATGGTCGTCCTCACGTTCGGCGAGGGCTACGCGGGCTACGCGCCGCTGGCACTGGGCCTGGTCGTCATCGGCCTGGGCGTCGGCCTCGCCTTCACCGCCGCCACCGACGCGGTGCTCGGCGCGGTGCCGAAGGACCGGGCGGGCTCTGCCTCCGCCATCTCCGAGATGGCGTACGAGCTCGGCGTCGCCCTGGGCATCGCGCTGCTCGGCACCCTGCAGACCGTCCTCTACCGGTCGGCCCTGCCCGACCTGTCGACCCTGCCCGGCCCGACCGGCGAGGCGGTGCACGAGTCACTGGCCGCCGCCGACAAGGCGCTGAACGGCGACGGGCAGCAGGGCGTCGAGATCCTGGCCGCCGCCCGCGAGGCCTTCGTCCACGCCATGCAGACGACCTCGCTCATCGCGGCAGCCCTGCTGGTCGCGGCCGGCGTGGTCGCCTGGAAGCTCGTCCCGTCCCCCCGCGACTCGTAGCCCGTCGGCGACGCGTTCAGTCGAACCAGTTGAACAGCAGATCTCCGAGCCGGCCCGGCTGGTGGTAGGCCACGTCGCGGCACTCGTCCTCGGCGAGAAGCCGAGGCCTGTTGCCGTCCAGCGGAGCATCGTGCCCCATCACCCCGGGATCCGGGGGCCGGCAGACCGCCCCTCCCCGTGGTCGGGGACAGCGCCCGGCCGGCCGAGGACGAAACCGGTCGCCACCGGGACGTCGCATCGCGAGACTGTGCCGATGAGCGACGTGCGGGTACGACCGACCACCCTCGAACGGCACATCGACGAAGCCGCCCGGATCTGGGCGGAGGCGACGGCGGCCCGCGACGGCGACACCGAGGTCGCGCCGCTACGCCTCGCTCGACCCCTGATCCAGGCGGTGGTCGACGGCACGCCCCGGTCGCTCCTGCTCGTCGCCCTCGACGCCGACCGGGTCGTCGGGTTCGCCGCCGTCGAGCCGGTGCCGGCGGACGGGTCGGCCGCCGAGATCCGGTACCTCGGGGTCGAGCCCGACAGTTGGGGCCGGGGAGTCGGCCGGCACCTGATGCGGGCCGTCCCCGCCCACCTGACGGGCGCGGGGTTCGTCCGGGCCGAGCTGAGCGTCTACGTCGACAACCCGCAGGCGGTGAGGCTGTACGAGAGCACCGGCTGGCTGCCGTACGGCGAGGCCACCCCCCACCCGCGCAGCGGTCGCCTGGAACAGCGGTACCGACTCGACTGGTGACCGCGAGAGGGGCGGACCGCCAGCCACGTACGGGATAGGGTGTCGCGACGTGCCCCCACGAACGGATGTCCGGATGGACCTCTCCGGGACGTTGCCCCAGCCGCCCCGCGACCGCCGATGACCGACCTGCGGCAAGCCCACGACGTCGCGCACGCGCTCGCCGCCGCGGCCCTGGGCCGCGATCCCGGCCCGATGCGCACCGCTGCCAGCAGCTCCCACCACGTCTACGTCGGCCCGGACGTCGTCGTGAAGATCATCGACGTCGCCGGTCACTCGCGACTGAACCGGGAGATCGCCCTCGCGCCCCACCTGCCCACCGGCATCACGGCTCCTCTGCTCGACAGCGGGCTCCACCAGCTCGAGACGCGCGAGGTCCGGTACGCCTGCTACGCCCGCGTGCCGGGGGCCGCCCCCGGCATGGGCATGCCCGGTGTGGACGGCGTGACCGCGCGCCGGCTGGCCGAGGAGGCGGTCCAGCGACTGCACGCACTGCACAGCTGGACGCCTGCGGCCGACGCCCGGCAGACGCTGGAGGAGACGCTCGACCACGGCGGGTTCGTCAGCCGGGCCGCGCTCCTCGCCGAGGTGGAGAACCTCGCCGCCCTGGACCGGGACGGAATCGTGCCTCGCCGGGTGCTCGACGGCCTCACGGCGATCGCGGAGCGCGCGCCGTCGCACGCGCGCGCAGTCGTCCCGGTCCACGCGGACTGTCACTGGGGAAACTGGCTCGCCCACGATCGACGGGTGACGGCGCTGCTGGACTTCGAGTGGGCTCGCCTCGGCGAACCGATCGACGACTGGTTCTTCCTGGCCCGGTTCGCCGGCCCGCACATCGAGGCCGTCCTCGACGTCGTCGCCGATGCGACGACGACGTCCTCGGCGACCCTCCGGGCGGAGTGTGAGGTTCGCGAGGCGAGCCATCTCGCCTCGGACCTGCGCATCGCGCTCCAACGCGCCGACGCCCCCGCGCACATGGTCGCCGACAACATCCGTCACCTCGACGAACTCGTCGTGGGACGCCTCTGGTGGCGCCACGCCCCGTGACCGGGACCGGTCGGCCGCACTGGAACGGCTGTCAGGTCTCCGCCGGCAGTTGGTGGTCTTCCGACGGACGGCAGGCTGTGGCGGCTCGGCCGACCGTGCCCGGTTAGGGTGACGCCCCCTCGATCCCGCAGAGCTGGGCGAAGAACCGGGGGAGACTGCTCTGACCGGATGGAAGAAGCGGACGTCGAGCCGCTGCCGCCACCTGACGGAGGTGCATCAGCATGCAGACGACCGCGACCGACAACCACGCCGTGGCCCAGGCGGTCCACGACGTGGGCTCGGCCCTCTGGTTCGGTGGCACGGTGATGGGCGTCGCCGGGGTCAACAAGTCCGGCAGCGACCTGCAGCAGGGCATCGACCGGATCCGGGTCGCCGAGTCGGCGTGGGGCCGGTTCAGCCCCGTGCAGTGGCTGGGCATCGGCGCCACGATGCTCGCGAGCCTCCAACTGGCCCGCACAGGCGGACGCCGGATGGCGTTGCAGAAGGGCTTCGGCAGGGTGGGTGTGGCCAAGGCGGGCATCACCCTGCTCGGCGCGGCGGCCACCGGTTACGCCGCGTACTGCGGGAAGCGGATCGGTCAGCTGGCCGAGGAGGCGCACCGGCGGGGGGACAGGATCGAGGTGCGGGACGCCACCCTGCCCACCCCGCAGACGCCCGGCACGATCGCCACCTGGCAGCGCCGGCAACGGCTCGCGCAATACGCGGTGCCGGCCCTGGCGGGGGCCAACATCGTCTGCGGCTCGTACCTGGTGCAGTCCTACCGGACGGGCGCCACCGCCAAGGGTGTGCTGCGCCGGCTGCTGCCCGGCTGAGGGAGGGCGACGATGACCGACAGCGAGGATCCGCCGCCCCTGGGCCTGCCGCCCGAAGCCGACGCGGCCGAGCAGCGGCAGCCGTTGCTCGACGAGGGCCAGCCCGACGAGACGCCGGAGGCGCAGCCGCTGAACGCGACGGAGGCCGACCTGGCCGAACAGGGCGCCTCCGTGCCGGGCGAGCACGACCTGCCGGCGGGTGACCTGCCGGCGGACGCCAACCCCGCCGACGCCCTGGAGCAGCGCCAACTGGTCGAGCGCGGCGACGAGGACCGCCGGGACTGAGGTGCGCGACGTGCGGGCCGGGGCCCGCGGTCTGCGCTCCGCGGCCGATCGGCGCGATCGGGAGACGCGACGGCACGCGATGCCGGGAAAGGACGAGCCGTCATGGCGAGGGAAGGACGCGTGTCAGGTGGGCGGTGGCCCGCCGGGTGGCCGCTGCTGGTGGCGGTCCTGGCGGTGGCTGCCGTCTCGGCGTTGCGGCGGTGGCCTTCCGACGCCGTTGCCGCCTGGCCGGACGTCCTCGACGGGGGTACGGGCCCCCGGCGTCGGGTGGAGACCGGGCCTGTCGCGGTCGCCGGGCCCGGCGACGCCCGTAGCGCGGCGGATCTCGACGCCCGGTGACCGGCCGGTCCCACCCGGGGACCGGATCCCTAGCCGCGCTCGTCCCATCGGTCCGCGCAGGGGAGGGCGAGCAGCCGTACGAGGTCGCACAGCTCGCCGGACGCGTCGTGGTCCCGCAGCACGGGCGGCGCGTGCCGCAGCACCCACATCGACAGCGCGAGGCACGACGTGTCCTCCTCGTCGCGCCAGCTCGACCAGGGCAGACGGTCGCCGCGCAGGTCGAACATCCAATCGTCGACCGCCGCGACCAACCGTCGCCGCGCCGTCGGGTCGGCCAGCAGCTCCGCCCAGGTGGTCAGCCACGGGGCGAGCTGCCCGGTCACCTCGGCGACGAAGGCCAGCGCCTCGTGGGCGGGAACCTTCGCCCCGGGGTCGACCAGGGTGTGCTGCCACCAGGCGGCCAGGAACTCCCGTACCGCGTCGCGTTGCGCGGCGGGCCAGTCCTGCCAGCGACCCATGACGAACAGGCGGGACAGGGGGTCCATCCCCCAGACGGCATTCTCCTCGCCCGCCGCGAGGCGCCGGGTCACCGGGGGCAGGATCCGGCGCAGCAGCGGCCCCGGGTAGCGCCAGTCCGTGGTCCAGTACGTGCGGCGCAGCAGGTCCTCGTCGAGCGGCGCGTCGGGGGTCTTGAGCAGTGCCAGCTCCTCGGCGCTGCCCCAGTGGCACTCGCAGTTGGTCTCCCGCCGGTGGGCGGTCATGCCCCGGAAGGCGGCGGCCACGCCCGCCAGCGCCGCCTCCAGGCGGCGGTTCACGTCGATCGGATCAGGGGTCACGGCGGGGCCGCCTTCGAGGACTCCGGGGCGTACGCCTGCCGAAGAGAAGGATCCTAGACCCCGTCGCGGGCCTGGCGTCCGCCGGAGCGTGGGCCCTTGCCGGCAAGGATTGAATGGTGGTTCAATCCTTGCGTGGTCTACCGGAGCACCGAGCGCGTGCAGGCGCGGCTGAGTGCGTCCCGGGAGCGGATCGTCGCCGCCGCGCTGGGGATCATGGCCGAGCACGGCTACGCCGGCTGCTCGGTGGCCGCCGTCGCCGAGCGGGCCGGGCTGGCGACCGGCAGCGTCTACCGGCACTTTCCCACCAAGGCCGACCTGGTCGCCGAGGTGTTCCGCACGGCCTCGCAGCGCGAGGTGGACGCGGTGGCCCGCGCGGCGGCGCTGGAGAGCACCGTCGCCGCACGGGTCTCCACCATCGTCGAGACGTTCGCCGGCCGGGCGCTGCGGTCCCCACGACTGGCGTACGCGCTGCTCGCCGAGCCGGCCGACCCGGCGGTCGACGCCGAGCGGCTCGTCTTCCGCCGCGCCTACGCCGAGCTGATCGCCGGCCACGTCGCGCAGGGGGTGGCGAAGGGCGAGCTCCCTGCGCAGGATCCCGAGCTGACCGCCACCGCGTTGGTCGGCGCCCTGGCCGAGGCCATGGTCGGTCCGCTGGCCGCCGGCGTCGCCGGGCCGCGCACCATCGAGCACCTGACCACGTTCCTCCACCGCGCGCTGGGAGTGTCGCCGTGACGACGCACGAGGTCTTCAACCAGGTTCCCCCGCTGGTCGGTCACGACGCGGCCGACGACCCGGCGCTGCTCGACGGGCTCGAACGCGAGGGCGCCGGCTGGGCCGCCGCGCAGCTGCACGAGCTCGGCCGGTTGGGCGGCGGCGAGCAGGCGATCGAGTACGGGCGGCTGGCCAACGAGCACCCGCCGGTCCTGCGCACCCACGACCGGCACGGCCACCGGATCGACGAGGTGGAGTTCCACCCGGCCTGGCACGAGCTGATGCGTACCGCGGTCACCCACGGCCTGCACGCCGCACCGTGGGCGGACGACCGGCCCGGCGCGCACGTGGCCCGCGCGGCCAAGTTCTACACCTGGCGCCCCGACGCCGGCCACGGCTGCCCGATCTCGATGACCTACGCCGCCGTGCCGGCGCTGCGGCACGCCCCGGAGCTGGCCGCGCGGTACGAGCCGCTGCTCACCGCCACGACGTACGACTTCGGGCTGCGTGCGCCGCTGGCCAAGCGGGGACTGCTGGCCGGCATGTCGATGACGGAGAAGCAGGGCGGCTCGGACGTACGCGCCAACACCACCACCGCGCACCCCGAGCCGGACGGCACCTACCGGCTCCTCGGGCACAAGTGGTTCACGTCGGCGCCGATGTGCGACGTCTTCCTCACCCTCGCCCAGGCGCCGGGCGGGCTCACCTGCTTCCTCGTCCCGCGCGTCCTGCCGGACGGCACGCGCAACCCGATGCGGCTGATGCGCCTCAAGGACAAGCTCGGCAACCGCTCCAACGCCTCGGCCGAGGTCGAGTACGAGCACGCGGTCGCCTGGCGGGTCGGGGACGAGGGCCGTGGCGTGCGCACCATCATCGACATGGTCAACCTGACCCGCCTCGACTGCGTCATCGGCGCGGCGGCCGGGATGCGCCAGGGCGTGATCACCGCCGCCCACCACGCCACCCACCGGGGGGCCTTCGGCCGGTACCTCGTCGAGGCGCCCCTGATGCGCAACGTGCTCGCCGACCTCGCGGTCGAGAGCGAGGCCGCCACCGTCCTGATGATGCGGCTCGCCGGGGCGACCGACCGGTCGGCGCGCGGCGACGCCGGCGAGACCGCGTTCAAGCGCCTCGCCCTCGCCGTCGGCAAGTACTGGGTCTGCAAGCGCTGGCCGGGGCACGCCGCCGAGGCCCTGGAGTGCCTGGGCGGCAACGGCTACGTGGAGGAGTCGGGCATGCCGAGGCTGTTCCGCGAGTCCCCGCTGAACTCGATCTGGGAGGGCTCCGGCAACGTCGCCGCGCTGGACGTGCTGCGCGCCCTCGCCAGGGAGCCGCAGGTCATGGAGGCGTTCCGGGCCGAGGTGGGCGCCGCCGCCGGCGCCGACGCCCGACTCGACGCCGCCGTACGCCAGGTGCGGGCCGACCTGTCCGACCACGACGACGTCGAACTGCGGGCCCGCCGCGTCGTCGAACGGCTGGCCCTGGTCCTGCAGGGCTCGCTGCTGGTGCGGCACGGCCACCCCGCCGTCGCCGACGCCTTCTGCGCCTCCCGGCTCGGCGGCGACCACGGCCAGGCGTACGGCACGCTGCCCCGCGGCGTCGACTTCGCCGCCATCATCTCCCGCGCCGTACCCAAGGTGGGCTGACCGGAGGCGCCGGTCAGCCCGCCGGGCCGCGCCTTCGCGGGCGAGAGCCGCGCCGCTCCCGTCTTCTGCCGGCCGGAAATCGGACGCCGATCGTCGGTGCCGGTCGTTAGTCTGCCTGCGGACACTGCTCAGTACTGACAGGTCGAGGCACGGCCCCACGCCGGCCACAACGGGGATTTCAGGAGACTTCGTGACACAGCAATCCATCGCGACCTCGGACAAGCTCGACGCCTCGGTGCTCAAGGTGGCCGGCGTCGTCGTCCTCGGCGCGATCATGTCGATTCTCGACGTGACGGTCGTCACCGTCGCACTGCCGACCTTCCAGCGCGAGTTCAACGCGTCGTACGCCGAGGTCGCCTGGACGATGACCGCCTACACGCTCGCGCTGGCCACGGTCATCCCGCTCAGCGGCTGGGCCGCCGACCGCTTCGGCACCAAGCGGCTCTACATGGTCGCCCTGGCGCTGTTCACGATCGGGTCGGGGCTGTGCGCCAACGCCGACACGATCGGGCAGCTGATCGGCTACCGCGTGCTCCAGGGCCTCGGCGGCGGCATGCTCATGCCGCTCGGCATGACGATCATGACCCGGGCGGCCGGGCCGCACCGGATCGGCCGGCTGATGGCCGTCCTCGGCATCCCGATGCTGCTCGGGCCCATCGGGGGACCGATCCTCGGCGGCTGGTTGATCGACGTCGCGAGCTGGCACTGGATCTTCCTGATCAACCTGCCGATCGGGGCCGTGGCGCTCGTCTACGCCGCCCTGGCGCTGCCGAAGGACAACCCCGAGCCCTCCGAGTCGTTCGACTTCCTCGGCATGCTGATGCTCTCGCCGGGGCTCGCCCTCTTCCTCTACGGCGTCTCCTCGCTGCCCGAGACCGGCACGTTCGCCGACACCGAGGTGTGGGTGCCCATGCTGGTCGGCGGCGCGCTCCTCGTCGCCTTCGTCCTCTACTCCTTCAGGCCCCGGCACCCCCTGCTCGACCTGCGGCTGTTCACCAACCGCAACCTCACCGTCGCGACGGTGACCATGTTCGTGTTCATCATCGCGTTCATGGGCGCCGGCATGCTGTTCCCGAGCTACTTCCTGCAGATCCGCGGCGAGTCGACGCTGGCCGCCGGCCTGCTGATCGCACCGCAGGGCCTCGGCGCGATGGTGACCATGCCGGTGGCCGGGATGCTGGCCGACCGGGTCCCCGTCGGCCGCACCGTGCCGTTCGCGCTGGCACTCATCGCCGTCGGGTTCTTCACCTTCACCCAGGTCGACCCGCAGACGTCGTACGTGCTGCTCTGCGGGTCGCTGTTCGTCATGGGCCTGGGCATGGGCGGCACCATGATGCCGATCATGACCTCGGCGCTGAAGACCCTGAAGGCCCACGAGGTGGCCCGCGGCTCCACCCTGGTCAACATCCTCCAGCAGATCGGCGGGTCCGTCGGCGCCGCGACGATGTCGGTGATCCTCACCAACGAGCTGAACGGCTCCCGGCCGATCCCCGGGGCGACCGACCCGAGCGGTGCGCCGGTGAGCGAGGCCGGCCTCGCCATCGCCGTCCAGCAGCAGCCGGAGCTGGCCCAGCAGTTCCCGGTCGACCCGTCGCTCATCCAGCGCGGCCTCGACTTCGCCGCCAGCTCCTTCGCCACCACGTTCTGGGTCGGGTTCGCGCTGGTGCTGCTCACGTTCATCCCGGCCGCGTTCCTGCCCCGCCGGCGTGAGCCGTCGCACCTGCTCGACGACGAGCAGGCGGGGCAGGCGAAGGCGCCCGTCATCATCCACTGACGCCACGCTCGGGCCCCCGGGACACCGCCCGGGGGCGCCGGGCGCCCGGCGGGTCAGCGCTGCCGAGGTGCGCGGGCGTGGTCGCCGTGGGTGCCGTCGTAGCCGGCGGCCTGGAGGGCGAACAGCTCGGCGTACCGGCCGCCGGCGGCGACGAGTTCGGCGTGACTGCCGGCCTCGACCAGTGCGCCGTCGTGCAGGACGAAGATCCGGTCGGCGTGCCGGACGTTGGCCAGCCGGTGGGTGATGAGGATGGTGGTCACTCGACCCTGCCGGTCCCGGATGGCCTGGAACAGGGCGTCCTCGGCGCGCGGGCCGAGGGCGGAGGACGGTTCGTCCATGACCAGCAGTTCGGCGTCGCGGAGGAAGCCGCGGGCGGCGGTGATCCGCTGCCACTGGCCGCCGGAGAGGTCCTGGCCCTTGGCGAACGTCCGGTCGAGCAGCGTCTCGTACCCGTGGGGCAGGTCCCGGATCATGTCGTGCGCGACGGCACGGGCGGCGGCGGCCTCGATCCGGTCCTGCCGGGCCTCGCTCTCGACGTCGCCGACGGCGATGTTCGTGGCGGCGGTGAACGGCCACTTGTGGTATTCCTGCGTGACCACGGCGACGCGGGCCCGCAGCCCGTCGAGGTCCCACTCGGGCAGGGGCCGCCCGTTCCAGCAGATGACGCCCTCGGTGGGGGTGCGGAGGGAGGCGATCATCGCGGCCAGGGTGGTCTTGCCCGAGCCGTTCTCGCCGACGAAGGCCACGGTCTGCCCCGCCGTGATCGTCAGCGTCACGCGGTCGACGGCGGGGGTGTCCCGGTCGGGGTAGCGCAGGCTGACCTCCCGCACGGTCAGCTCGCGCAGGGGGCCGGGTGCGGCGCCCGCGACGTCGGTGGCCGGGTCGGGCAGGTAGGCGGCGGCGCGGGTCATGAAGCCGGTGTAGTCGCTGAAGTGCTGGCCCTCGGTGTAGACGCGGTCGACCTGGAAGGTGGCGACGGCCAGCGAGCGTTGCGCGGACTGCACCGCGACCACGCAGGTCGCCGCCGCCGCGAGCGGGATCTGGCCGTCGATGAGCAGCAGCCCGAGCAGGAGGTAGACCACGCCGGTGGCGACTCCTCCGACGACAGCCCCGACCGTGGTGGTCGTGGTGACCCGGCGGGCGAGGGCCAGCTCGATGTCGGTTTCCACCGCCATCACCCGGTCGTACTGGTCCAGCAGGAACCGGCGCAGCCCGTAGGAGCGCAGCTCCGGCGCCGAGGCCCGCTCGGCCATCAGCCGGTGCAGCAGCCACAGCCGCCGTCGCCGCACCGAGCCGGCCGTGTAGGTCCGGTACCGCAGGTGCCCGGCCCGCAGCGACGCCCACGCCTTGGGCAGCGTCGCGACCAGCAGCGCCAGCAGCAGCAGCGGGTGGATGACGACGACGGCGACCGCCACGGCGAGCAGGCCGGCCAGCCCGGCGAGCAGGTTCATCGACGACTCCACCAGCGCGATCGTCGACGCGGTGCCCCGGGAGGCCCGCTCCATGTCGTCGGCGAACGCGTCGGCGTCGAACGCCTCCAGGCGTACCGCCGTGGACACCTCGAACAGGCCGCGCTCCACCTCCCGGCTCACCCGCGGGCTGAGCCCGTTCTGCGCGTACCCGGTGGCGATGCCCATGCCGGCGCGCAGCGCGGTCGCCCCCGCCAGCACGGCGAGCGCGGGCAGCGCGGCGACCACCTTGTCCGCGGTCGGGCCCCCGGCGAACAGCTCCACGAGCACCCGCTGGGTGGCCAGCAGCCCGAACGCGGCCATCGCCCCGCCGCCGAGCGTCGCGGCGGCCACCACCGAGGTCCGGAGCCGGTCGGCCCGCCAGCTGATCCGCACCGCCGTCCAGACCAGCCGGGGCAGCTCGGCGAAGACGGCGAACAGGCCCGCCTCCGCCCGCGCCCGCACTCCTGTCTCCCACCACATCGTGCGCAGCTCCGGCAGGACCGACTCCGCCCGTGCCGGCGGTGGCGAGGCGCTGTCGCGTTCGGTTCGGGTGGCGGCTCCGGTCACGGGCGTGTCTCCTTGCTGCGCGGTGACGTGGTCGCGGCCGGGCCGCGGGCCGGCGGGCGGCGGGGAGTCGTCCCCGCCGCCTGCCCCACCCAGAGCATCCGGTCAACTACTAATGGTCACCGTCGGCGACGCGCCGGTCCATCCCCCGGGGCAGGGAAGATGGCCCGGATTCCGGCCGCTGTCCGCTCACCCCCAGCGGCCTTCGCCACCGCCCGGCGCGCGGCTCACACCGTGGTGGGCGACTGTCGCGTGGGCTCGGTCGCGGCGCTGCCACGGCGCGCGGCGACGAAGCCGAAGGCGGCGGCGGTGAAGAACATCAGGGTGCCGTAGATGGCCGCCGGCATGGCGATGTCGCTGTTGTCGAGCAGGGCCGGGCTGATCCCGATCGTGATGGCCAGGGTGGCGTTGTGGACGCCGACCTCGAACGACGACGCGACCGACTCGCGGTGCCCGACGCGCAGCAGGCGCGGCGCGGCGTACCCGATCGCCAGGCTGATCAGGTTGAACAGCAGGACGACGAGGCCGACCGCGCCGATGGTGGCGGCGAGCTCGTCCTTGATGCCGAGCAACGCGCCGGTGATCACCACGACGAGGACGACGATGGAGAGGATCTTCACCGGTCGCTGCATGCGCACGGCGAACTCGGGCCGGCGCCGGCGGACGACCATGCCGACCACGATCGGGATGAGCACCAGGGCGAACACCTGGATCACCTTGTCGAACTGCAGCCCGAGGGAGCGGTCCGAGCCCATGAACCCGGCGATGGAGAGGTTGACGATCAGCGGCAGCGTGAACAGGGCGAGCACCGAGTTGATGGCGGTCAGGGTGACGTTGAGCGCGACGTTGCCCTTGAACAGGTGGCTGTAGAGGCTGGCGGTGCTGCCGCCGGGGGAGGCGGCGAGCAGCATCATCCCGACGGCCAGCTCCGGGCGCAGGTCGGCGACGAGGACCAGGCCCAGACAGATGGCCGGCAGGATCAGCATCTGGCAGACCAGGGAGACGACCACGGCCCGGGGGTAGGCGACGACGCGACGGAAGTCGTCGACGGTCAGGGTGAGCCCCAGGCCGAGCATGACGATGCCCAGGGCGACGGGAAAGAGCACGATCGACAAACCGGAACTCACGGCGGCGGCCTCCTGATCGCGTACGCCAAGGACCACCGGATCGTCACACCGCGACCAAACGGCGGGCATCTCCTGACGTGCGGAGTTTGCGCCCGACGCAAGTTGCCGGGCGACGCGCGTCGCCTCGCCAGACGGCTGTTCCCAGGGGAGCGCTCGCCTGCCCACCGTGGCCCCGGCCGGCCTCAGGCCGGGCGTGCCGGTGGGCCGGTCCGGGCCGTGTGCCCAGACCGGCCCACCGTCGAGCGGGTGAGACTCCCGGTCAGACGCGCGACCACTTCTGGTTGGCGTCACCGGTGCAGTCCCACAACTGGAGCTTGCCCCCGTTGCCGGTGTTGCGGTCCCGTACGTCGACGCAACGGTTCGCGCTCAGGTTGACCAGGTCACCAGCGGCGTTGAGCGTGAAGCGTTGCGCCGGGTTGCCGTTGCAGGTGACGAGGTTGACCTCGGTGCCGTTCGCCGTGCCGGCCCAGGCCGGGTCCATGCACTTGCCCATCGCCCGGATCGTGCCGTCGCCGGCGAACGTCCAGGCCTGCGCGACGGTGCCGTTGCAGTCCCAGATCTGGAGCTTGGCCCCGTCGACCGGGTTCGCACTCGGGATGTCGATGCAGCGGCCACTGAGCGCGCCCCGGATCGCGGTGGTGCCCGGCGGCGGGTTGCCGCCCGAGGTGTAGCCCGAGACCCGCACGTAGTCCACGAGCATCTGCTGCGGGAACTGCGTGGTGGCGTCGGGGTAGCCCGGCCAGTTCCCGCCCACCGCCACGTTGAGGATCATGAAGAAGGGGTGGTCGAACACCCAGCGGTTGCCGCCCAGCCGGCCCGGGTCGACCCGGTGGTACTCGACGCCGTCCAGGTACCAGATGATGGAGTTCGGTTCCCAGTCCACCCGGTAGGTGTGGAAGCCGTCGGCGAGCGGCTGGCCGATGGTGCGGCTGCCGGTGATGCCGCCGCCGCCCGAGTAGCCCGGGCCGTGGATGGTGCCGTAGACGGTGTTCGGCTCCCGGCCGATGTTCTCCATGATGTCGATCTCGCCCGCGTTCGGCCAGCCCACGCTGTTCATGTCGTTGCCGAGCATCCAGAACGCCGGCCAGATCCCCTGACCGCGGGGGATCTTGATACGGGCCTCGAAGCGGCCGTACGCCTGGGTGAACGTCGCGGCCGTGAGCAGCCGGGCCGAGGTGTACTCGCACCGGCCGTAGTGGCACTGGTAGTTGGCGGGGTTCTCCCGGCGGGCGGTGATCACCAGGTTGCCCTGGCCGTCGTGCGCGGCGTTGCTCGTGCTGTTGGTGTAGTACTGCCGCTCGTTGTTGCCCCAGCCGCCGCCGCCGATGTCGAAGCGCCACTTGCTCTGGTCGACGGGCGCGCCGGCGGGCGCGTTGAACTCGTCCTGCCAGGTGATCCCCCCGATGGCGGCCTGCGCCGGCTCGGGGTGGACCGGCACGGCGAGGGCCGCCGTTACGCCGATGATCGCGGTCGCGGCGAGGGCGAGCGCCCACGGCCGGCGACGGGTACGGACTCTGAACATGTAGGACCTCCTTGGCATCTGTGCCGTCGATCGGCCGGCCGGTGCGGGCGCGACGGCGGACGGATGTCGGCTCAGCCGCGACGCCACTTCTGGTTGGCGCCGCCGACGCAGTCCCACAGGTGCAGGCGGGCGCCGTCCGCGTCGATCCACTCCTTGATGTCGACGCACTTGTTCGCCTGCGGGTTGACCAGGTCGCCGGCCGCCGAGAGGACGAACTGCTGGGCCGGGTTGCCGCTGCAGTTGGCGATCTGGATGGTCGCGCCGTTGGCGGTGGATCCCCAGGCCACGTCCATGCACTTGTTGTTCTGGGTACGCAGCGTGCCGCCGGTGAAGGTCCACGACTGCGCGGCGGTGCCGTTGCAGGTCCAGGTCTGCAGGGGAACGCCGTCGGAGAAGTTGGAGTTCGGCACGTCGATGCAGCGGTTGTTCCAGTTGCTGATCAGCCGGCTCCCGCCGCCGCCACCGGTGGTCACCAGGGACAGCCCGTAGACGCCGAGGATCTCGTTGACCGGCTGGAACCAGGTCGTGCCGCCCGTGGAGCAGTTGCCGGAACCGCCGGAGGTGACGCCCTGGGCCTGGTTGCCGGAGATCCAGGCCCCGCCGGAGTCGCCGCCCTCGGCGCAGGCGTTGCTCCGGGTCAGGCCCGACACCGCGCCCTGCGGGTAGTTGACGGTCTCGTTGCGGCCGAGGATGGTCCCGCAGCGCCAGCCGGTCGTACGACCGGAGCGGCAGACCGAGCTGCCGATCGCCGCGTCCTGCGAGCCGGCGACCGCCACGTTGCCCCCGGCGTAGTTGTTCACCCAGGGCTGCGGCGTCCAGGAGCCGTTGGTGCGGACCCAGCCGTAGTCGTTGCCGGGGAACGACGACCCGGCGAACGTGCCCTGCGAGACGTTGTTGAAGCCGAGGGTCGGGCTGCCGACGCCTCCGCAGTGGCCCGCCGTGACGAAGCCGCCGACGACCGCGAAGCCGACGGAGCAGAGGGTGTTGCCGTTGATCACGTACTGGTCGCCGCCGCGGATGTCGTAGAGCGGCCGGGGCGCGTCGGTGGCCGTGACCACCCGGATGGCGTCCGCGGGCACGCCGCTGGCCTTGGCGTACGCGATCGCCTTGTCGGCGGCGCCCGCCCGGGCCGTCACGACCACGCTGTTGCGGGCGACGTCGACGTGCCAGCCGTGCACGTCGCGGGGGTCGGCGGCGGCGGTGCGCCGGTCGAGGGCGCGCTTGACCGCGTCGAGGGTGCGCTCGCTGCGGGCGACGACCGTGACGTCGGCGCCCTCGGCGCGGACGGCCGGGGCGAGCGCCGCATCCGTGACCGCGACGGTGAGGCGCTGCCCGCCGGACGGGATCCACGCGCCGGCGAACGCCCGGCCGAGCTTCGCGCGCAGGCGCCGCTCGACCACCGGCGCCGCCGCCTCGGTGCGCAGGCGTTCGTCGACCTGAGCGGGCGTGAGACCGAGGTCGCGGCGCATCGCCTCAACCAGGGCGGGGCTGGGGCCGGCCGTGGCCGCCGCGTCGGGGGCCGGGGCGGCGGGGGGAGTGTCGCTCGCGTGGCCCGCCGTGGGGGTCAGGGTGACGAGCAGGAGGGCGGCGGCGACGGGACCGAGCACGCGCAGTCTTCGAGACAAGGGGATCCTCCCGGGTGGGCGAGGGCGGCAGACGGGATCAGAGAGCGCTCTCTGAGAGAAGTCTGTCGATGTCCCGACACATCTGTCAAGAAGGTTGCCAGTGGTGGCCCGGCCGTCGCCCTGGGCGACGGCCGGCGCGCCGGAGCGGCCCCGGGCGCCCGGAGCCCGCCGGCGGGCGGCGGGAGCGCCGGAGCGCGCCGGATCAGGCGGTGGAGAGCAGGCCGCGCGCCGCCTGGACCTGGTCGACGGCCCGGCGGAGGGCGGCCACGATCCGGTCCTCGCCGGCGGCGCCCAGCCGGGCCACCGGCACCGACAGGCTGATCGCGTCGCTCGCCGGGGCCGCCAGGGGTACGGCCGTCGCGAAGCAGACGATGCCCTCGGTGTTCTCCTCGCGGTCCACCGCGTACCCCTGTGCCCGGACGGCGGCGAGCTCGGCGCGCAGCGCGTCCCGGTCGGTCACGGTGTGCGGGGTGAGCGCGGGCAGCGGCCAGGTCAGCAGCCCGTCGAGCGCGTCGTCCGGGCGCTCCGCGAGCAGCGCCTTGCCCAGCGCGGTGGCGTGGGCCGGCAGTTGCCGGCCGATCGCGCTGTAGAGCCGCAGCGGGTGCACCGACTCGCGCTTGGCGAGGTAGACGATGTGCGCGCCGTCCAGCCGTCCGAGGTGGACGGTCTCGCCGAACTGCCGGGACAGGTCGTCGAGCACCCCGCCGAGCAGGCCCACGGTGTCGTCGCTGGTGAGGTACGCGGCGCCGACCTGGAGCGCGCGCACCCCGAGCCCGAACCGGGTGCCGGTCGGGTCGCTCTCCACCCAGCCGCGCTGGGCCATGGTGCGCAGGATGCCGTGCAGGCTGCTCTTCGGGATGTCCAGCGCGCGGGCCAGGTCGACCAGGGAGCGCCGCTGCGGCGAGGCGGCCAGCGCCTCCAGCACCTCCAGCGTCCGCGTGGAGGACTTCACCGGTTGGAACCCGCCGGGCAGCGTCATGACCGCCACTGTAGCGGGGTTGACAGCCCGGTCGACGGCGCTAGGGTCACATATGTGACTGGCGTACAGAAAGATGAACAGAAGAATGCGGTCGTCGCGGCCGTCGGTGCGGCCCGGATCCTGCCGGTCGTAGTGCTGGACGCCGCCCGCGACGCCGCCCCGTTGGCCGACGCGCTCGTCCGGGGCGGGCTGCCCTCGGCCGAGGTGACCTTCCGCACCGACGCCGCGGCCGACGCGATCCGCGTCATGTCCGAGCGACCCGACCTGCTCGTCGGCGCCGGCACCGTGCTGACCCCGGCCCAGGTCGACCGGGCCGTCGAGGCGGGCGCCCGGTTCGTCGTCACCCCCGGTTTCTCCCCGGCGGTCGTCCGGCGCTGCCAGGAGCTGGGCGTGCCCGTCTTCCCCGGCGTCGCCACCGGCACCGAGATCCAGATGGCCCTCGACGCCGGGCTCGACACGGTCAAGTTCTTCCCCGCCGAGCAGCTCGGCGGCGTCGGGATGATCAAGGCGCTCGCCGCGCCGTTCCGCTCGGTGCGGTTCATCCCGACCGGCGGGGTCAACACCGGCAACCTCGCGGACTACCTCGCCCTGCCCGCCGTGCTGGCGGTCGGCGGCACCTGGATGGTCGCCCCCGACCTGATCGCCGCCGGGCGTTGGGACGAGGTCGCCACCCGCACCGCCGCGGCCGTCGAGGCCGCCCGACCCACCGCGGAGGCCTGAGCCGTGCTGTCGATCCGTCCGGCCGGCGAGTGCCGGTACGACCTGGTCTCCCTGGGCGAGATCATGCTGCGGCTCGACCCGGGCGAGGGCCGGGTGCGCACGGCCCGCACCTTCCGCGCCTGGGAGGGCGGCGGCGAGTACAACGTGGCCCGCGGCCTGCGTCGCTGCTTCGGGCTGCGGACCGCCGTGGTCACCGCGTTCGCCGACAACGAGGTGGGCCGGTTGCTGGAGGACCTCGTGCTCCAGGGCGGGGTGGACACCTCACTGGTGACCTGGCTGCCCTACGACGGGGTCGGTCGCGCCGTGCGCAACGGCCTCAACTTCACCGAGCGCGGCTTCGGCGTCCGGGGCGCCGTCGGCACCTCCGACCGCGGCCACAGCGCCGCCAGCCAGCTCCGGGCCGACCAGGTGGACTGGGACCACCTGTTCGGCACGCTGGGGGTGCGGTGGCTGCACACCGGCGGCATCTACGCCGCGCTGTCCGAGACCACCCCGGAGACGATGGAGGCGGCGATGGCCGCCGCCGCCCGGCACGGCACTGTCGTGTCGTACGACCTGAACTACCGGCCCAGCCTCTGGAAGGCGGTCGGCGGGCAGGAGCGGGCGCGGGAGGTCAACCGCCGGCTGGCCCGCTACGTCGACGTGATGATCGGCAACGAGGAGGACTTCACCGCCTCGCTGGGCTTCGAGGTGCCCGACACCGACGCCTCGCTGTCCGAGCTGGAGGTGGCCAACTTCAAGCGGATGATCGAGGCGGCCACCAGGGAGTACGACAACTTCAAGGTCGTCGCCACCACCCTGCGTACCGTGCGCACCGCCACCGTCAACGACTGGGGCGCGATCGCCTGGGCCGACGGGCGGTTCGCCGAGGCGACCCACCGGCCCGGCCTGGAGATCATGGACCGGGTCGGCGGCGGCGACAGCTTCGCCTCCGGCCTGATCTACGGCCTGCTGGAGAAGGGCGACCTGGCCACGGCCGTCGAGTACGGCGCGGCGCACGGCGCCCTGGCGATGACCACGCCCGGCGACACCTCGATGGCCAGCCTCCGCGAGGTCGAGGCGCTCGTCCGGGGCGCCGGAGCGCGCGTCCAGCGCTGAACCGCCGGCGGTCGACCGGCCCGGGAGCGACGCGGCTCCCGGGCCCCGGCGGTGGGCCGCCGCGCGCGACGCCGCCGGCGGGCGGCCGGCTCCGGCGGCGGGGTCGTCACCGCCTGGTCGTCCCGCTCACTCCCCGGTGAAGTGCGGTTCGCGCCGGTCGAGGAAGGCCCGGACCGCCTCGTCGTGGTCCCGGGTCTGGTGCGCCAGCGCCTGCATCGCGGCGGAGAGCTCCAGGATGCTGTCGAGGCTCTGGTGTTGGGCCTCGCGCAGCAGCTTCTTGGCCATCCGTACGGCGTGCGGAGGGTTCGCCGCCACCCGGTCGGCCAGCCGGCGCGCCTCGGTGAGCAGCTCCTCGTGCGGCACGACCCGGGAGACCAGCCCCCACTCGAGGGCGGTCGCCGCGTCGACCCGGTCCCCGGTCAGCGCCATCTCGGCGGCCCGGGCGGCGCCGACGGCGCGGGGCAGCAGCCAGGCGCCGCCGTCGCCGGGGATGATGCCGAGCTTGACGAAGCTCTCCGCGAAGAATGCCCGCTCCGAGGCGATCCGCAGGTCGCACATGAGCGCCAGGTCGCAGCCGGCGCCGACCGCCGCCCCGTTCACCGCCGCGATCAGCGGTACGTCGCACGCGTGCATCGCGCGGGGGATCCGCTGGATGCCGCGGCGGTAGCCGTCGCGCAGCTCGTGCGGGGCGCCGCCGAAGAGGCCGACCCGGTCCGCCATGTCCTTGACGTTGCCGCCAGCGGAGAAGGCGCTGCCGGCGCCGGTCAGGATGACCGCCCGGACCGTCCGGTCGGCGTTGACCGCGTCGACCCGGGCGACCAGCGCGTCGACCACGTCGTCGCCGGAGATGGGGTTGCGGGCCTCCGGCAGGTTGAGCGTCCACGTTTCCACGGGACCGTCCCGCTCGACGAGAACCGGGTCGTCCACGCGCGTCTCCTCGCTGTGCTGCTGATCTGGCCCGCCCCGAAACCAACCACACGCCCGTCCGGCCGGCAAGGCCGGGGTCGGCCGTCCGCCCGCCGCGGTCCTTCGACATATTGAGATGCCTCCACGTGCGATGGCATGATCGGCGCTCCACACACGATCATGACCGGGGCGGATCTCGACAGGTGCGATCAACAGGGGGTCCTTCGGCACGTCCGCTTCGTCTCGTCGTCGCCGCGCACGCCGTCTCCACGTACGGCAGCTTCCTGAACATGGTGGCGCTGGGGCTGTTCGCGCTGGAGATCACGGGCTCCGCCGTGCCCACCGGGATCTTCATGGCCGTCCGCCTGGGCGCCGGCGTCCTGACCGGACCGGTCGCCGGCATGCTGGTCGGCCGGTACCCGCGGGCCAGGCTCATGATCGGCGGCGACCTGCTGGCGGCGGGTGCGCTGGTGCTGCTGGTCGCGGCGCCCTCCGCCGCCCGACCGGCGGTGCTGTTCGCGCTGGCCGTGGTCATCGGCGGGAGCCAGACGCTGTGGGTGGTCGCGCTGCGCAGCGGGTTGCCCGAGCTGGTCGGCCCGGACGACCTGGCCCGGGCCAACGCGAACCTGGTGGCGGCCCGCTCGGTGGCCATGCTGCTGGGCTTCGGCAGCGCGGGGATCCTCGTGACCCTGTTCGGCTACCACGCCGCGTTCCTGCTCGACGCGGCCTCGTTCGCCCTCTCCGCACTGCTGCTGTCCGCGGTGCGCGCCTGGCGCGTGGTGAGCAGCCGCGCCGCCGGGCGGCCCGCCGGGGGTGCTCACCGCGGGTCGGGGCTCCGCCGCCTCCTGCCCTCGATCGCCCCCGTGATCCTGGCCATGATCGCGGTGCGGTCCGCCGACGCGTTCGGGTCCGCCTCGCACAACGTGGGACTCCCGGTGTACGCGAACCTGGCCTGGCCCGACGCCCCCGCCGCGTTCGCCGCCCTGTTCACCACGCCCTGGGCGGTCGGCAGTCTCGCCGCCGGCCGGTGGTGCGCCCGGCGGGCCGCCGGAGCCTCCCGCCCGGGATCGCCGAGGGCCTTCGGCATCGCCACCTGCGCCATGTCGCTGCTGTTCGTGCTCGCCTTCGCGGGGCCCCCGATCTGGGCGGTGGTCGTCCTGGCACTGGCCGCCGGCATGGCGGACGGCTACGCCGAGATCAGCTACACCACCCGGTTGCAGACCGTCGGGTCCTCCCGTCTGCCGCAACTCTTCGGCCTGGCCAGCGCGGCGCAGAACGCGGGGTTCGGCATCGGCATGATCGTCAGCGCCTTCGCGCTCGAACGGCTGTCGCCGCTGCCGGTGGTCGCACTGGCGCACGGCCTGGCGTTCGCCGCCGCCGTCGCCTTCCTCGTCTCGCACGCCCGTTCGTCGGCGCATCGCCCGCACCGACAGCTCACGAAAGAAGCCGAGGTGGCCCCGTGAAGTCCGTGCCGTCCGCCGGTCGCCCCGCCGCCGTCAGCCACGGCGGGGACCTGCCCGGCCCCGTCGGCCATCCCCGCACCCTGGACGAGGCACTGCTGTGGGCCGCCCGGCACCATCCGCGCACGGGCATCCGGATCGTGGATCCCGACGGGCGCGAGGAGTTCGTCGACCACGGGCAGCTGCTCGCCAGGGCGCGTGCGGCGCTGACCGGTCTGCGGGCCCTCGGCCTGGGGCGGGGCTCCTCCGTCGTCCTGCGGATCACCTCGGGCGAGCGGTACTGGTCGACCTTCTTCGGCTGCGTCCTCGGCGGGATCGTGCCGCTCACCGTCGGCGCGCCCACCGGGTACGACGCGGACAACCCCACCGCCGCCGCCCTCGTGCACGCCTGGCGGACGCTGGGGGAGCCCGTGGTGCTGGCCGGGCCGGAGGACCTCGACGCACTGGCCCGGCTGCCGCTGCGGGACCGGGTGGTCGCGGTGCCGGAGCTGATCGCGCCGGCCGCTCCCGACCTTCCCGTCGCTTCCGGACCCGATCCGGAGGTGGTGGCTGGCGCGACGGTCACCGATCCGGAGTCGGTGGCGCTGCTGCAGCTCTCCTCGGGCAGCACCGGCCGGCCGAAGGTGATCCCGCTGACCCACCGGGGGCTCTCGGAGTACGCCGTGGGCGCCCGGACGATGCTCGACATCGGCCCGGGGGACGTCCTGCTCAACTGGCTGCCGCTGGACCACGTCGCCGGCCTGCTCCTCTACCATCTCGGCGGCGTCTTCCTCGGCGCCACGTCCGTGCACGTCGCCACCGAGCGGGTGCTCGACGACCCGCTGCGGTGGCTGGAGCTGATGCGGCGGCACCGGGTCACGCACAGCTGGGCGCCGAACTTCGGCCTGCGGCTGGTGGCAGACGCGGTCGCCCGGGCCCCCGGCCGACCGTGGGACCTCGGCGGGGTGCGCCGCATGGTCAGCGGCGGCGAGCAGTGCCTGCCGGAGACCTTCGAGGCGTTCGTCGCCGCCACCGGGGTGCCGGCGGAGGCGATGACACCGGCCTGGGGCATGTCGGAGACCTGCACCGGGATCACCTTCGCCTCGTTCGCCGAGCCCGGCACCCGCCTCCGGATCCGTACGGCGAGCCTGGGCGGCGACCTGGAGTACGCCGAGGACGACGACCCGGCCGACGTCACCGAGTTCCTCTCCGTCGGGCAGCCCGCACCCGGCGCCACCCTGCGGATCGTCGACGCCGCCGGGACGGTGCTTCCCGAGGGCCGCATCGGCCGGCTCCAGGTCTCGTCGGCGCGGGTCACGCCCGGATACCTCGCCGACCCGGAGGCGACCCGCCTGGCCTTCCCGGACGGCGACGGCTGGCTGGAGACCGGCGACCTCGCCTTCATGCGGGACGGCCGGATCGCCATCACCGGTCGGGCGAAGGACATGATCATCCTCAACGGGCACAACCTGCCCTGCCACGAGGTCGAGCAGGTGGCGGGGGAGGTGGACGGGGTGCGGCGCGGCCTGGTGGCCGCCGTGGGCGTACCGGAGCCCCGCACCGGCACCGAGTCGCTGGCGATCTTCTACGTGCCCGACGACGACGCCGACGCGCCCCGGACCGGGGTGGCCGAGGCGGTGCGGGCGGCGGTGGCCCGACGCTGGCAGGTCGTGCCCGCGCGGGTGCTGTCGCTCGCCGCGGAGCAGTTCCCGCGTACCACCGGCGGGAAGATCCGGCGCGCGGAGCTGGTCCGGCGCTGCCTGGCCGACCGGTCGCCGCAGCGGGAGCAGGACGGGCGGCGCGCGGCCACCGAGGCCCCCGCGGCATCGGCGGCGCGCGCGGCCGGGCCGGGCCGGGCGGAGGTCCGCGCCCTGCTGACCGGCATTCTCGGCGACCTGGTCGGTGACGACGTCGACCCGGCGCGTCCGTTCTACGAGCTCGGCATCGGCTCGGTCGAGATCGTCCGGCTCCGGGCCCGCCTGGAGCGGGCACTGGACCGCCGGGTCCCGCAACCGGTGCTCTTCGCCCACCCGACGGTCGACGCGCTCAGCGCGTACCTCGCCGCCCCGGACGCCACACCGGCGGCGGAGCCCGCCGGCGGACCGGCACGGGACCGACGCATCGCGGTGATCGGCATGGCGGTGCGGTTTCCGGGAGCGCGCACGGTCGACGAGTACTGGGCCAACCTGACCGCCGGAGTGGAGAGCGTCCGCGTCTTCACGCCCGACGAACTCGTCGCGGCCGGAACCCCGCGGGAGACCGTGGACGCCCCCGACTTCGTGGCGGCCAGCGGCGTCCTCGACGACGACGTCGCCGCCTTCGACGCCGGCTTCTTCTCGATCAGCGTCCGGGAGGCGGAGCTGCTCGACCCGCAGCACCGGCTGTTCCTGGAGACCTGCCACCAGGCGTTGGAGGACGCCGGGCACCCGGGTGACGGGCAGGGCCTGCGGACCGGCCTGTACGCCGGCAGCGGAATGAACCTCTACCCGCACCACACCTACCTCCGCCAGCTCGGCGACCGAGCGGGATCCGACGATCCGGCCGACGCCATCGGCGTCGCGCTGGGCAACCAACCGGACTTCCTGGCCACCCGGGTGGCGTACCGGCTGGGACTGACGGGACCGGCGATCAACGTGCAGAACGCCTGCTCGACCTCGCTCGTGGCGGTGCACCTGGCGGTGCGGGCGCTGCTCGACGGCGAGGCCGACCAGGCTGTCGCCGGCGCGGTGGCCGTGCACGTGCCGCAGGTGACGGGCTACCGGCACACCCCGGGATCGATCCTGTCGGCGAGCGGTCGGTGCCGGCCCTTCGACGCCGACGCCGACGGAACGGTCGGCGGCAACGGGGTCGCCGCCGTGGTGCTGAAGCCGCTCGACCGGGCCCTCGCCGACGGGGACCGCGTACACGCGGTGATCATCGGTTCGGCCGTGAACAACGACGGCGCCGGCAAGGTGGGCTTCACCGCGCCCGGGGTGGCCGGCCAGGTCGACGTCGCCCGGCGGGCGCTGGCCGCCGCGCGGATCCCGGCGGAGTCGGTCGGATACGTCGAGGCGCACGGCACGGGCACCGCCCTGGGCGATCCGGTGGAGCACCACGCCCTCGCCGAGGTGTACGCCGGCGGCCGGCCGTTCCTCGGCTCGGTCAAGGCGAACATCGGTCACCTGGACAGCTGCGCGGGCATGGCCGGCCTGGTCAAGGCGATCCTGACCGTGCGTTCCGGCCGGGTCGCCCCGCAGATCAACTTCGGCCGGCCGAATCCGGCGATCGACCTCGCCGCCGGCCCCTTCACGGTGACCACCCGTGCCACCCACTGGCCGGCGGACCTCCGGCCGCGCCGGGCGGCGGTCAGCGCGCTGGGGGTGGGCGGCACCAACGCCCACGTCATCGTCGAGGAGCCGCCCCAGGCGGACCCACGCCGGCCGGACGGGCCGCCGGCCCACCCCGCGCCGGGGTTGCTGCCCCTGTCGGCGGCCGACCCGGCGGCGCTGGTGGAGCTGGCCGTCCGCCACCGCGACCTGCTCCGGAAGGATCCCGGGCTGTCCCTGGCCGACCTGGTCACCAGCGCCGGCCGGCGCAGACGCCACCTCCGGCACCGCCTGGTCGCGCTCGGCGCCTCCGCCGCCGCGCTGGCCGAGGGCCTCGACCGGTACGTCGAGGGCGGCGCGGTGGGCGACGTGCTGGCCGGCCGGACGGAGCCCGGGAACGGCACTCCGGTCGCGCTGGCCTTTCCCGGGCAGGGCGACCGCCGCTGCGTCGTCCTCGAGCTCGCCGACCGGTTCCCGGTCGCCCGGGCCGTGCTGGACGAGGGGGCCGACGCGTACCGCCGGGCGACCGGTGGCGACCTCGTCGCCCGGCTGCGGGAACGCCCCGACGACAGAGGGCTCCCGACGGACGTCGCCCAGCCGGCGCTGGTGGTCACCGCGGTGGCGTTCGCCGAGCTGTGGCGGTCGTGGGGTCTCACGCCGGACGTCGTCCTGGGGCACAGCGTGGGGGAGTACGCCGCCCTGGTCGTGGCCGGCGCGCTGAGCCTGACCGACGCGGTCGGGCTGGCCGCCCACCGGGGCATCCTCATGCGGGACGCGCTGCCAGCCGGCGCGATGCTCGCGGTGCTGGCGGACGAGGCGACGGTCGGTGACCTGCTGCGCGGGTCGGCGGCGGAGATCGCCGCCCGCAACGGGGCGGAACACCACGTGCTCGCGGGCTCGGCCGAGGCCCTGGCGGCGGTCGCCCGGGCAGCCGGCCAGCGTGGCGTGGCGACCCGCCCGCTCCCGGTCGACCGGGCGTTCCACTCGACCGGGGTGGACGCGGTCCTGGACCGGCTCCGCGGGGTGATCGGGGAGGTGGAGTTCGCACCCGTCCGGCTGCCCCTGATCAGCACCCTGGACGGCCGGGTACGCCCGCCCGGCTGGCTGCCGGACGCCGACCACCTGTGCCGGCAGGCGCGCGAGCCGGTCGCCTGGAGCGCCGCCGTGGCCACCCTCGGCGAGCAGGGCGTGCGATCGGTCGTCGAGGCGGGCGCGGACGGGACGCTGACCGGCATCGCCCGCGCCACGGGATCCCACCTGCGGTGGGTGTCGTCGCAGCGTCGTGACACCCCACCGGTCGACGGGCTGTGGCGAGCCGTCGCCGAGCTGTACGTGGCGGGGTTCCCGGTCGACTGGGCCGCGCTCACCGCCGACTGCGGCGGCCGGGCGGTGCCACTGCCGGCCTATCCGTTCCAGCGCCGGCGATTCTGGGTCTCCGCGCCCGTGGCGCCTGCCGCGCCCGCCGTGCCCGCCGCGCCTGCCGCGCCCGGGGTGGCCGCCGCGCCCGGGGTGGCCGGCTCGCCGGTGGCCGCCGAGCCGGAGCCGCCCCGGCCGTCGGCCGGGCACGACGCCGGGGCCGATCACGTGCTCGCACGCATCCGGGCCCTGACGGCCGAACGGCTGGGACTGGACGTGGGTGAGGTCGAGCCGGACCAGACCTTCCTCGGCCTCGGCGCCGACTCGCTGCTCCTGATCACCATGGCCCGGGAGATCGACCGCGCGTTCGGGGTGCGGGTTCCGGTCCGGGACCTTTTCGCCACCGTCGACACCCCCCGCCGGCTCGCCGAGGTGGTGACCCGCGGTGCCCCGGTCGGCGTGCTGCCTCCGACCGCCCCGCCCACCGGCCGACCCGCCGCATCGGCTTCCGTGCCCGCCGCGTCGGCTCCGGTGCCCGCGACGTCGGCTGCCGTGCCCGCCGCGTCGCCTGCCGTACCCGCCGTGTCGGCTGCCGTGCCCGTCGCGTCGCCTGCCGTGCCCGTCGCGTCGGCGGGGCCGCCCGGTCCGGTCGGCGCCCCCCGGGACGTGTCGGCCGACCTCGTCACGATCGTGCACCGCCAACTGGACCTGATGCGCGAGCAGCTCGCCCTCCTCGGCGGCGGCGGGGCGATCACCAGCACCAGCACCGGCGACGGCGGTGCGGCCCCCGTCCCCGAGACGCCGACGCGGCCGGCGCCGGCCCCGTCGGCCGTCGGCACGCCGGACACCGTCGACTTCAGCCTCTACTTCTTCGGCGACTACCCCGACCAGGCCCGGGACGACGCCTACGGGACCATCATCGAGGCCGCCGAGTTCGCCGACACCCACGACTTCCACGCCGTGTGGTTGCCGGAGCGGCACTTCCACTCCTTCGGCGGGCTCTTCCCCAACCCGTCGGTGCTCGCCGCAGCCCTCGCGACCCGGACCCGCCGGCTGCGCCTCAACGCCGGCTCGGTGGTGCTGCCCCTGCACCACCCCGTCCGGGTCGCCGAGGAGTGGTCCATGGTGGACAACCTCTCCGGGGGCCGGGTCGGGCTCGGGTGCGCACCCGGCTGGCACGCCAACGACTTCGTCTTCTACCCGGAGAACTACCGTCGCCACAAGCAGGTGATGTACGACAACCTCGACACCGTACGGCGGCTCTGGCGCGGTGAGTCGATCACCGCGCGGTCGGGCAGCGGGGAGGACGTCGACGTCCGCCTGTTCCCCCGTCCGGTGCAGGCGGAACCGCCGGCCTTCACGGCGATCGTCGGCAACCCGGACAGCTACCGGGAGGCGGCCCGCCACGGCCTCGGCGTGGTCACCAACCTGATGACCCAGGACGTCGCCAGGCTGGCCGAGAACGTCGCGCTGTACCGGCGTACCCGGGCCGAACACGGCCTCGACCCCGCCGCCGGGCGGGTGGTCGTGCTGCTGCACACCTACCTCGGCGACGACGCCGAGCAGGCGCGGGCCATGGCGTTCGAGCCGTTCTGCGCCTACCTGCGCTCCTCGTTGAGCCTGCTCGGGCAGGTGGTCGACAGCCTGGGCATGAACGTCGACCTCGCCGACACCCCCGACGAGGACCTCCGGTTCGTGCTGTCCCGCGCCTACCAGCGGTACTGCGAGCAGCGGGCCCTGATCGGCTCGCCGGAGAGCTGCCGGCCGGTGCTCGACGCGGTCCTCGACGCCGGCGCCGACGAGATCGCCTGCTTCGTCGACTTCGGCCTGCCCGCGCAGGCCGTGCGGGACGGCCTGCCGGTCATCGACGCGCTGCGGCGGGCCACGCCCCGCCGACCGGCCCCGGCTCCGGCTGCGGTCCCGACCCCGGCTGCGGGCCCGGCCCTGGCGGCGGGCCCGGTCCCGGCTACGGGCCCGATGCCGGCTGCCACCGGGGCGGCGGTGCCGGGGGTGCCGGGGGTCGTCGGGATCGGCGCGCCGCCGGCCGTCGAGACCGCGCCGTTGACGCCCGGCCAGCGGCGGCTCTGGCTCATCGAGCAGGCGTACCCGGGCACCCCCGCCTACACGGAGGGAGCGGCCGTGCGGCTGTGCGGCGCGCTCGACCCGGAACTGCTGCGCGGGGCGTTGCAGGACGTCGTGGACCGGCACGCGCCACTGCGCACGACCTACCGCGAGGTCGACGGGCAACCGTGCCAGGTCGTCCGGCCGACGACGGTGGACCTCCCGGTGCGGGAGCACTCCGGCGCCGACGAGGACGCCGTGGTGCGGGCGGCGATGGCCGGGGAGAGCGCGCGGGTGTTCGACCTCGTCGAGGGACCGGTCTTCGCCTTCGAGCTGCTGCGCTTCTCCCCGACACACCACGTGCTGGTGATGTCGTTCCACCACCTGGCCACCGACGGCGGCTCGCACGCGATCCTGACTCGCGAGGTGGGTGCGTGCTACCGGGCCCGTGCGACCGGCACGACGGCCGCGCTGCCCCCGCTACCCGTCACCTACCCGGAACTGGCCCGGGCGCGTGCCCGGTCGGACCGGGAGGGGACGGGCAGGAGCCTGGCGTACTGGCTCGACCTGCTCGACCCGCTGCCGCCCACCCTCGTCCTGCCCTCGGACCGGCAGCGGCCGGCCACCGTCTCGGCCGCCGGTGGGAGTCTCCTCGCGGAACTCCCGGTGGAGTTGACCGAACGGATCCGGCGGCTCGCGCTCGCCGAGCGGGTCACCCCGTTCACCGCCCTGCTCAGCGCGATCGGGGTGGCCCTGTTCCGGCTCAGCGGCCAACCGGACCTGGTGGTCGGCACCGGCATGAGCGGTCGCGACCAGGATTCCGAAGGTCTGATCGGGTTCTTCGTCGACACCGTGCCGCTGCGGCTGGACCTCGCCGGTGACCCCACCTTCCGCGAGCTGCTCGCCCGGATCCAGTACCGCTCGACGGACGCGTACGAACACGCGGATGTCGAGTTCGACGACCTCGTCCGCGCGCTCGCCCCGAACCGGGAGGCCGGTCGCCACCCGCTCTTCGACGTGGTCGTGGAGTACGAGCGCGCCGCCCCGGCGTTCCTGTTCGACCTGCCGGGGGTCACCGCCGAGCCGATCCCGGTGGGCCTGGACAAGGCCCCGGTCGACCTGGTCGTCCACCTGTCGCACGGCGACACCGTGCGCTGCCACGTCGAGTACCGGACCGACGTGTTCGACCGGGCGACGGTGCGCCGGTTGCTGGACTACGTCGAACGGCTGCTCGACCGGGCGACCCGGGAGCCTGACGAGCCGCTGTCCGCTCTGGCGACGTACCTGGACGACTCCGCCGGTCGCCTGCACGGGCCGCGAACCCCCGTCGGCGACGCCCGGCTGCACGAGCTGTTCCTGCGGCAGGCGGCCCGTACCCCGGACGCCGTCGCGGTGGTGTGCGGGACGACCCGGTGGACGTACCGCGAACTGCGGGAGCGGGCCGACCTGCTCGCCCGCCGGATCGCCGCGGCGGGCGTCGTGCCCGACGACCTCGTCGCGGTGCTCCTGCCGCGCCGACCGGAGCTGATCGCCGCCCAGCTCGCCGTGCTGATCGCCGGCGCGGGCTTCCTCCCCCTCGACCCACGGCTGCCCGCCGCGCGGGTGGCCGCCCTCCTCGCCGACAGTGGCGTCCGGCTGCTGGTCACCACGGGGGACGTGGAGCCGCCGACGGACGCGCTCTGCCTGCGGGTCGAGGATCCGGGTGACCCGCACCTGCCGGCTCCGGACCGGGTGCCGGCGGCGGAGCAGGTGGCCTGGTGCGTGCACACGTCCGGCTCGACCGGGCGGCCGAAGGGCGTCCTGGTGCCGCACCGGGCCGCCGTGGACACCGTCGACTGGCACGTGCGGGCCCTCGCCCTCACCGAGGCCGACACCGTCGGTCACGCGCTCGGACTCGGCTTCGACGCGAACCTCGCCGAGATCCATCCGGCGCTCGCCGCCGGCGCCACCGTGCATCTCGTACCGGAAGAGGCGCGGGCCGACCCCGCGGCGCTCGTCGAGGAGTGGGCCCGCGGGGGCGTCACGGTGGCGTTCCTGCCGGCGCCGCTCGCCGAACTGGTCTTCGCCCTTCCGCTGCCGGCCCGCGCCCCACGCACCCTCGTCGTGGGCGGCAGCCAGCTCCGGCGCCGACCGCCCGCCGGCTTCCCGGCCGAGGTGATCAACGCCTACGGTCCGACCGAGAGCAGCATCGTCACCACGGCGGGCCCGGTGCGGCCGGGGGACCCGGGGCCGGTCGACATCGGCGTCCCGGTCGACAACCGTCGCCTGTACCTGCTGGACGACACGGGCCTGCCGGTGCCACGGGGGGCGGTCGGGGAGCTGTACGTGGGTGGGGCCGGCGTGGCCCGCGGCTACCTCGACCGGCCCGCGGCGACCGCCGCCGCCTTCCTGCCCGACCCCGGTCTGCCCGGGGCGCGGGTCTACCGCACCGGGGACCTGGTCCGGGAACGTGGCGACGGGACCCTCGAATTCGTCGGCCGGGTGGACGACCAGGTCAAGATCGGCGGACAGCGGACCGAGCCCGGCGAGTCCGCCGCGCAGCTGGCTCTGCTGCCCGGGGTGCGCCAGGCCACCGTCGTCGCCCGGTACGACCGGGGCGACGAGCCGTACCTCGCCGCGTACGTCGTGGCGGACGACGACGGGGGACCGGCGGCGACCCGGCCCGACCGACTTGCCGCCGCGCTGGCCGAGCGGCTCCCCGCACACCTCGTGCCCCGGGCCTGGGTGCTGCTGGACGCCCTGCCCACCACGGACAACGGCAAGGTGGACCGGTCCCGGCTGCCGGCACCCGCCGTGACCGGCGCCGACGACCGGCCCCGTACCGACCTGGAGCAGCTCGTGCACGATGCCTGGTGCGCCGAGCTCGGGCCCGCCCGGCTGCCCGTGGACGTCCCCTTCCTCGCCGCGGGCGGTCACTCCCTGGCGGCCGTGCGGCTGGCGAACCGGCTCACCGACCTGCTGGACGTGCGGGTCGGCACGCACCGGGTGCTGGGCAGCCCGGGCATCCGGGCGATGGCGCGGGACCTGTCCGTGGACGGCGGGGCGGAGATCGCGGACCGCGACCCGGCCCCGGGCGACGTCGTGGACCGCGACCGGGCCCCGGGCGACGTCGTGGACCGGGCGCCGGCGACCTACCAGCAGGAACTGATGTGGCACCGGCAGCGGCAGGCCCCCGACCCGTCGGCCGCGCACATGGCGGTACGGGTGACCCTCACCGGTCGGCTCGACGTGCCGGCCCTGGAACGGGCGGTCGACGGCCTGGTCGCCCGGCACGAGGCGCTGCGCACCCGCCTGGTGCAACGCGACGGTGAGCTGGTCCAGGAGGTGCTCGCGGCGCGGCCGGGGAGGCTGCCGGTGCGCGACCTCGCCGCCGACGAGGTCGAGCGGTGGTGCGTGCGGACCGGCCGCGAGCCCTTCCCGGACGACACGAGACGGTGGCTACGGGCCCGGCTGGCGCGGCTGGGCGACGACGCCTGGGTGCTGATGTTCGTCGTGCACCACCTCTGCGGCGATGGCTGGTCGATGCTCCAGCTGCTCGACGAGCTGGGCAGGGGCTACGCCGCCGAGGCCGGCCCCGGCGCGGCCCCCGCCGCGCCCACGGCACGCTACGTCGACTACGCGCGCCGGCAACGGGCGGCCGTCGTCTCGCCGGCCGTCCTGCGGTACTGGCGGGACCAGCTCGCCGGATCGCCCCGCGCGCTGTCGCTGGCGACCGACCGCCCTCGGCCGGCGCGGCTCTCCGGTCGGGGCAGCGAGTTCACCTTCGACGTCCCGGGCGAGCTGACCGACCGCCTGACTGGCCTCGCCGAGCGCTGCGGCACGACCCTGTTCCCCGTCCTGGCCAGCGGGTACGCGCTGCTCCTGCGCGAACTCGCCGGCGTCGGCGACGTGCTGCTCGCCTGCCCGTACGCCCACCGCGACAACCGCGAGGACGAGTCGGTCGTGGGCCTGTTCACCAGCCCGCTGCTGCTGCGGCCACCGCTGGACCGCGCGGCGTCCCTTCCGGAGTTGGTGGCCGGCACGGCCCAGGCGTTCCTCGACGCGATCCGGCACCAGCCGGCGCCCCTGGCCGAGGTCTACGCGGCCCTCGACCCGGCCTGGCGGGTCGGCATGCCGCCGCCGGTCGCCACGATGCTGTTCGGCTGGAATCCGGGCATGCCGGAGGTGCGGCTGCCGGGGATCGTGGCGCGCGCCACCGACCAGGGGCTCGACTGCGCGCGCCGTGACTACGCCACGATCCTCACCCCGCACGAGGGCGGCCTGCGGGGCGTCGTGGAGTACTCGACGGACCTGTTCGACCGGGCGACGGTGGCGGCCTGGTGCGACCGCTTCGTCGCCATCCTCGTCGCGGCCGCCGACGAGGGGACGGGCCAGGCGGGGCCCTGACAGCCGGCCCACCCGGGCCGCCGGGCGCGGTCGGGTCAGCGCGGGGCGCGGCCGTGCCCCTACGATGCGACGTATGGCGCTGCTGCACCGGGCGAAGATGCACCCCACGAAGTTCGCACTCCTGGCGGCGTGGCTGCCTGGCCGGCCGTGGTACCAGGGGCCGGCCGACGGCGACGTCGAGCGCGTGGCGGCCTACCGGTTCGACGACCCGGCCGGCGCCGTCGGCGTGGAGACGCTGCTCCTCCGGGCCGGCGACGGGCCGATTTACCAGGTCCCGCTCACCTACCGCGACGCACCCCTGGACGGCGGCGACGACTGGCTCGTCGGCACCACCGAGCACTCCGTGCTCGGCCGCCGCTGGGTCTACGACGCGTGCGCGGATCCCGTCTACGCCGCGACGCTGGCGGCGGCCGTCCTCGCCGACGCCGGGCAGGCGGAGGAGTACTTCGAGGTCGACGGTCGGCGGGAGCACCGCGAGCCGACGATGGCCATCGCCGGCAGCGGCACCCGGGGCGCCGCCGTCCCGCCCGTCGGCGCGGTGCGCCGCGTGGTGGAGGACGACCTCACCCTCATCGTCACCGATTCCGTGGAACTGGCCGTCGTGCGCCGCCTCGACGGCGGCACCGCGTCGGACGGCGCGGTGCTGACCGGCACGTGGAGCGGCCAGCCGAGCCCGCTGCCGCTGGCGTACGCCCGCCTTCGCTGAGCGGCGCACCACGCCCCGGCCCCGTCCCTCCCGCCGATCCTGCGTGGGCGCGGGAAGTGGCGGCACCCGGCCTGCGGAGCCGAAGAGCCTGCCGTTCGTCCCGGAGCCGCCGGGCCGCCCCGTGGCGGCCGCCTGGTCGGCCGGCTGACCTGCACCGCGAGGCGCGGCCGGCCCCCGGGCGAGGGGACCGGCCGCGTGGGGCGGGGCGGGTCAGCCCCAGATGGCGCCCGCCCACTCCGGGTGGTCGACGAACGGGTTCCGGTTGCCCTGCCAGCGCTCGTAGATCCGCTGGTTGCGGCGCTTCTCGAACGCGTCCGGCGGGTCGGCCTGGTTCCACTGGAGCAGCACCGACATCCGGCCGTGGTACGGGGCGGTGCCGTTGTTGACCGACTGGTTCAGCTCCAGGTTGGGCCAGCCGTCGGTGCCCTCGTACCGGATCGCCATGTACATGATCATGCGGGCCACGTCGCCCTTGACCGCGTTGCGCGGCTCCCACGAGTCGGCGTCGGTGTAGCAGCCCGGCGCCTCGGCGACGGGGCTGCCGCCGTTGTCGAAGTCCTTGCTGCCCCGCGTCGAGTTGACCGAGACGTCGGTCGGCCGCAGGTGGTGGACGTCGGTGCCCGGACCGGTCGCGGTGCCGAAGTCGCCGTGCGACTTGGCCCAGACGTGCTCGCGGTTCCAGTCGTCGACGCCGCCGCCGTTGCTGGTCTTGCTCTGCGACCGCCCGGTGTAGAGCAGGATGACGTTGTTGCTGTTGGCCGGGTCCTGGTCGGTGTCCCGCAGCGCCTCCCACACCTGGTCGTAGGAGAGCTTCGTCTGCACCTTGATGATGGAGTGCAGCGAACTGCGCAGGGCCGAGCCGGACTTGCCGATCGCGTTGGCGTAGTAGGTGGAGTCGTACCCGCCGCCGGGCGCGGTGGTGGTGGGGAGCGGCGTCGGTGACTGGCTCGGCGAGGGCGCGGTGCCGCCGAGGGTCATCGCCGTCGGGTTCTTCAGGCCGCCGTGGCTGAAGTAGGCGGTCAACGTGCCGGTGGCGGTGATCCGCTGGCCCCGCAGCCCCGGGTTGGTGAGCAGCCCGAACGTGCTGCGGTAGGCGGTGGTGACCTGGACGTAGAGCATCCTGCTCGTGCCGGTCTCGGCCGCCGTGTCGGCGATCGCGATCGCGGTGTCCGAGGTGAAGCCGGACCTGAGCACCGTCGTGCTGCTGGTCGGCTGGCCGATGACGTAGCCGGTCACGGTGGCCGTCCGACCGTCCTGCGCGGCGAGCGCCTGGGCCACGGTCAGGGTGGTGGCGGCCGACGCCGCCGCCGTCACCGCCACGGGCGCCACCAGCACGACGGCCAGCGCGAACGCCATCGCCAGCCTTCTGGGCCCCGAGCGGGTACTGCTCCTCATATTCATGAGCAGCGATGTTAGCGGTGCGGGCGTGAACACCGGGAGAGCGGGAGCGCAACTTTCGGCGGGCCGGGTGTATACGTCCGCGCCACGTGGACGCGTCGGAGCAGACTACCGGGGCGACGGGCCGGCGCGCAGGTAGGTGAGGGCCGCCCCGACGACGAGCAGCCCGACGGCGAGCACCCCGGCGATCGGGACGGTGCTGAGCAGGTAGGCCAGCGCGCGCCACGGCCACGCGGAGAGCAGGTATCCGGGCCGGCGCAGCGCCTCGGCCAGGCACAGGGGGCGAGCTGTCGTCATGCCGCTGACGCTAACCGTGGCCGACCCGCCGACCCAGCCGTCTGGACGTAGTCTCCGGGTAGGGCCAGCACCACCCGGCCGACCGGCGGCCCGGCGGACACTCCACCGGGCCGCGGCGGACCGGGACGGCGCGGCGCCTGGCCGGGGGTAGGCTGACCTGCGTGGATCACGAAGACCGCATCGCCCTGTTCCTCGACTACGAGAACCTCGCGCTGGGGGCACGCGACCACCTCGGCGGCGTGGCCTTCGACTTCCGTCCCATCGCCGACGCCCTCGCCGAGCGCGGCCGGGTGGTGGTGCGCCGGGCGTACGCGGACTGGTCGTACTTCGACGAGGACCGGCGGATGCTGACCCGGTCGCACGTCGAGCTCATCGAGATTCCCCAGCGGATGGGCGCCTCGCGCAAGAACGCCGCCGACATCAAGATGGCCGTCGACGCGGTGGAGCTGGCCTTCGAGCGCGGGTACATCTCGACCTTCGTGATCTGCACCGGCGACAGCGACTTCACCCCGCTGGTCCACAAGCTCCGCGAGCTGAACAAGCGCGTCATCGGCGTGGGCGTGGAGAACTCGACCTCGGCGCTGCTGCCCCCCGCGTGCGACGAGTTCCTCTACTACGACCGGTTGGAGGGCGTCGACATCCCGCCCGCCCGGGTCCGGCGGGGCCGCCCGGCCCGGCTGCCCAGCCCCGACGTGCCGCGGGTGGAGCAGGAGCCCGAGCCCGAGCCGCAGGCGGCGGCCGAGGAGGCCGCCCGGGACGTCGACACGCTCGCCGTGCTCGTGGCCCAGACCGTCGCCGGCCTGCAGGGCAGTTCCAGCGGCGAGGTGACCGCCTCGACGTTGAAGCGCACCCTGCTGCGCAAGGACCCGACGTTCAGCGAGTCCGACTACGGGTTCCGCACCTTCGGGGAGCTTCTGCGGCACCTCGCCGGGCACAACGTGATCGAGCTGGCGGAGGGCCCCGCCAAGGGCGACCCCGAGGTCTCCCTGCCCGAGCACGGTGACCGGGAGGTGGCGTTCGGGCTGCTCGGCTCGGTGGTGACGGACCTCGCCGGCGACGAGGGCGCGGTGGCCCTCTCCGGCCTCAAGAACCAGCTGCGCCGGGCGCGGCCCGACTTCAGCGAGAAGAAACTGGGCTACCGCAGCTTCCTCCAGTTCTGCAAGGCGGCGGCCACCAGCGGGGTGGTCGACCTGCGGTGGAGCCCCGAGGCCGACGACTACCTCCTCACCCCCCGGGCCGCCTGACCATCCTTCGTCGGTGCCGGAGGCGTTGTTCGGCCTCTCCACCTTCGCTGTCCCTCCCTAACCCAGCGTCGCTTCGTCGAGGGCATCGTCGTCAGCGGGTCGCAAGGGCTGACCCGGCCGTGCCCGGCCCGGCCCGTCGCGCGGGGTCGGGCCGGGCACCTGGTCGGTCAGGGGATGGTCAGGCCGTACGCGGCGAGGATCTCGGTGATCGGCTGGTAGTAGGTGGTGCCGCCGGTGGTGCAGTTGCCGCTGCCCCCGGAGAGGATGCCGAGGACGATGCCGGTGGCGGGCACGTAGAGCGGCCCGCCGCTGTCGCCCGGCTCGGCGCAGATGTTGGTCCGGATCAGGCCGCTGACGGCGCCGCCGGCGAAGTTCACGGTCACGTTGAGCGCGGTGACCGTGCCGCAGCGCACCCCGGTCGTGGAACCGCTGCGACAGACCGTCTGGCCGACGTAGGCGTTGCCGGCGCCGTTGATCGTGAGCAGGCCGGGGTAGGTGTAGACGGCGCTGGGGTGGGGGACCGAGCCGGTGTAGCGGACCAGCCCGTAGTCGTTGCCGGGGAAGCTGCTGCCCGCCCGGGTGCCGAGGACGACGGTCTGCCCGCCGTCGGCGTACCAGGTGGAGGTGCTCGCGGTGCAGTGGCCGGCGGTGACGAAGTAGTAGGTGGTGCCCCGGCGGACGTTGGCGCCGAGGGAGCACCGTCCACTCCCGCCGTAGATCGCCTGCCCGCCGGCGATGAGCAGGCGCAGCTCACCCGGCTCGCGGCGGAGCACCGCCCCGGCCCGGGCGGCGGTCGCCCGCAGCGCGGCCAGGTCCCGGTCGGAGACGGTGTCGTCGACGGTGAGGGTCATCCGGCCGGTGGCGGGGTCGAGCCCCCAGGCGGTGCCGGCGGTGCGGACCTGCGCGAGCGTGGCCGCGGCGTGGGCGGCGTCGGCCTGGTCGGGGGCGGCGTGGGCGGGCGCCGGCAGGCCGAGCAGCAGCGCGGCGAGCAGGAGCAGGGCGAGCGGGAGACGACGCATCGAACCTCCATAGATTCGTTTCTGTCGATTCCCTAGAGGATCCACCCTGCGGACGGGCGCGGACAAGCGGCGGACCGTACTCTGCCGCCCACGCCGCGCCGCGCGACGGTCGCGGCGCGCCGCCCAGGCCCGCCCCCTGCCGCGGCGCGCAGCGCGAAGCGCGGTCCGTGGCGGTCGCCTCGGCCGTCTCCGGTGCCAGGGATGAGCAGGTCGGGGGTGTCACGCGGCGCGCGAGGCGGCGAGCACGGCGGGCAGGGCCGCGGCGAGGAGGCGCCAGACGGCGAGCGGGGCACCGGCTACGGCAACGGGTGGGAGATGCCCCGGGCGTGGTCGGTGACCGCCGCGCCGACCACGGTCGCCTCCAGCGGCAGCACCTCCAGGCAGCGGCGTACGGCGGCGGCCATCAACGCGTTCGGCACCCGCATCGACAGCGTGCAGTGCGGCACCCACCGCCCCGGCTGGTAGTGCTCGACCAGCCCGATCCCCGCCTCGGCCAGCCGGCCGTGCACCCGGGCGTGGTGCGCGAGCAGTTCGACGGTGGGGGTCGGGCCCAGCCACAGCACCCGGCCGACGAACTGCCCGGCGTGCTCGAAGCTCAGCCGCAACGGCGCGGCCACCACCGTCCCGCGCAGCGCCGCCGCGACCCGCTCCGGATCGAGACGGGGCGCGACGGCGAGCGAGACGTGCGGCCGGTGGCGCTGCTCCAGCAGCGACCGCATGCTCTGCACGCCCTCGGACTCGAGCGCGTCCCAGAGCACCCGGATCCGCCGGGTGGCGTCGGTGTCGAGGTAGAGCTCCAGCGCCGCGACCACATGATCATCGTAGGGGCGCGACGGTCACGGCACGACGACGGCCCGGCCCTCCAGCGTGCCGTCGCGCATCTTCCGGTACGCGACGACCGCCTCCTCCAGCGAGAAGGTGCTGGCCTTCGGCTTCACCAGGCCCCGGGCACCCAGTTCGAGCACCTCCATGAGCTCCGGTCGGCTGCCCCAGTACGTGGTCTGGATGCTCACCTCGTACGGCACCGAGAAGAAGCCCACCGGCAGCGTGCCCCCGCCGATGCCGACGATGGTGAGGTCGCCGACGGTGCGGGCGGCGGCGACGCCGAGCGCGAGCGTGGGGTCGGCGCCGACGAAGTCCAGGACCACGTCGGCGCCCCGGCCGCCGGTGGCCTGGCGGATCTCCTGGGCGGTGTCCTCGCCGGAGAGCATGGTGAGGTCGGCGCCGCACTCCTCGCCGAGCTTCAGCGCCTCCTCGCGGGTGTCCACAGCGATCACCCGGGCCGCGGTGGTGGCCTTGAGGATCTGCACGCCGACGTGCCCCAGCCCGCCCACGCCGATCACCACGGCGGTGCTGGTCGGGCCGAGTTTCGCCCAGGAACGGCGGATCGCGTGGTACGGGGTGAGCCCCGCGTCGGTCAGCGGCGCCGCCAGCACCGGGTCGAGCCCGTCGGGCAGCGGCACGACCTGCCGGGCCTGCGGCACCAGCATGTACTCGGCCATGCCGCCGTCCAGGCCGAGGCCACCACCCCCGCCGGGCACCGGCGCCTCGGCGACGTTCTCGCAGTACGGGTCGATCCCCACCCGGCAGCGGGCACAGGTGCCGCAGCCCCACGGCCCGTACACGGCCACCGGCTGGCCCACCGTCAGCCCGGTCACCCCGTCGCCGAGGGCGTGCACCCAGCCGGCGTTCTCGTGCCCGAGGGTGAACGGCGGGTTCCAGGGCACCGTGCCGGCCTCGAAGTCGTGCATCAGGTGCAGGTCGGAGTGGCAGGCGCCGGCACCGCCGATCTTCACCACCACCTGACCCGGGCCCGGGGTCGGCTCGTCGACCTCGACCAGCTCGGGCTCCGACTTCCAGTTCGGCAACCGCAGTGCGCGCATGACGCCTCCCGTTCCCCCGCTTCCGGTCCACCTGCCGGCTGCCCGTTCAGCGACGGCCCAAACGGCCGGGCGCGGAGCCCCGGCTCACCCCTTCCGGGCGAGCCAGCAAGGGACGGCCGTCACGGCAGGGCCGTCGCGTCGGGCCGGGCGGCGTCGGAGGTGGGCGCGGTCGCTGGAGCGCCTCGGGCGGGGGCGGTCGACGGGGCGGCCGGCGCGGCGGCGGCATGCTGCGCGGCGGGGTGAGCGGCCCTCGCCCGGCGGCCCAGGGTCCGGTCGACGGCGACGAAGAGCAGGCCCAGCAGCCAGAACGCGGCGGCGAAGAAGACCGCGCTGACGGCCACCCCGGCGTAGCCCAACTCGCCCGCGTCGATGAACGGGTACGGGTACCGGTCCACCACCAGCCCACGGAGCAGGGCGAAGCCGAGGTATCCGAGGGGGAACGCCAGCCACCAGGCCGCGTAGCGCGGGCGCAGCCGGCCCCGGCGGTCGAACAGCGCCCAGTCCGCCACGGCCAGCAGCGGCACGACGGTGTGCAGGAACTGGTTGCCCAGCGCATCGGGAAGCGTGCGGTCCGGCTGCGGCATGGCGAACGGGCTCGCCGGGTTGGCCAACACCAGGTGGTAGACCACGCCGGTGATGGTGATGTAGAGCGTGACCGCGCCCTTGAGCGCCGAGGGCGGCTCGGGCCGGTCCTGCCAGGCCCGCCAGGCGGCGTAGCCGGCGAAGATCCCGACGGCGACGTTGCTCTGGATGGTGAAGTACGGCAGCAGGCCGGTGACCGTGGTGGGACCGATCGCGGTGAGCACGATCCCGGCCAGCACGCTGATCACGATCGCCAGGCGGAAGACCACCGCCACGCGTCGACGCCGCAGACTCATCGGGGCAAGCTACCAGCCGCCTCCGCCGAGATCACCGGCCGACGGACGCAGGCTGCGCCGCGCCGGAAGCCCGGACAGGCTCGCCGCCGACCACCGCGTGGCCGTCGACCACCGCGCCGCCGTGGCGGGGTGCGACGGCGGGGTGCGCCTGCCCATGGCGGGCCGGGCGGCCAGCCCGTCTCCCCGCCAACAGCGCGCCGCCGTGGCGGGGCGCGACGGCAGTGCGCGCCTGCCCGCGGCGGGCCGCGCGTGCGGATCCTGGTCTACCTGCCGGTGATGCTGCCGCCGGCCTCGGCGCTCTTCCTGTTCAAGTTCTACGCGTACGACCCCAGCGACGCGGGACTC